>DAOVXW010000173.1 GCA_030635945.1 Dehalococcoidia bacterium | reverse complement strand
TATTGATAAACCGTTAACCCTTATATATAAGCTGAGACACATAGACACTCGGCGATGCATTACTAATGTGATTGTAACAGCGGATTCGGTAAATTAATGTTTAGCTAAGGGCATTCTGCTTTGACAGCTATGTTCTTTTATGCCTTTTCCCTGCTCTAGGTGTTTTCTCTTCCTCTTCAAAAAGACCTTTCAGAAAAGACCTGTATACATTCATCAGTATTTTGCGCAGTAATTGAGCAATGCCGGCTAAACGGCCAATGCTGAATAGAAGTAGTACAACCAAAGATACAATTACTATCTCTAATGGGCCCATATTGAAACATCCCCGGTTTATATAAACATTATTTTATATTGAAAGGCAAATTATTCACTATTGAGTTCCAGCAGACGTGGTGAAGTATAGCTGCAATCCACCTGAACAGAAAATTGTTAAAGTTGTATCATCAGCCTGAAAGGAGAGTGCATTGGAAAGAATAAATAAATATTCTTGCTCCTGTTCCATTACTCCTTCGGGTGAAAGGCATGCTCTCTCTGTATAAGCCATTTCAAGTATGGACAGCTTGTCATCTTCAACTTTATATTCGCCAAAGTAGGTATTGCATCCGGAAGAACCACTAACTCTATCTTCGGCACTATCGAAAGTCGCCGTAATCTCGGTACCGTCTATAACAGATATCAGATCGCCCGGTTCAGCGTAAAATCTTAAAAACCATTTCGTATCATCAAGTGCGGAGCTCGAACCTGAAGTGCTGCATGCGGCAAGTCCAATAACTATAGAAATTGACAGCAGGGCAGTAATTAATAATATTTTCAATATTACTCTCCTGTTAATGTTGTATTTAATATTATAACTCAGCATTGATAAATAAGTAAGTACTGTATCCGAAGATAACTGAATAACATTGCCGGATTATTGCAAAAATATAACTGATAGGATTTTAGTAGATACGTACTCTGCATCGGGTTTAATATATAATCCCTGGCTGGTATGTTTTTTAGCCATAATCTATCTAAAAAAGAGAGAATAGTGGAGTCTGGTTGTGCGGGTGAAGATAAAATATTAACCCCAGTTGCCCTGTTAGAACCTTAGTCGCTTTGACACTCCGGACGGGAAGTGGCATACTGGCGATGCTCCAGGTAATTGAAGCAGTGGTGATGACCGCTTAACGAGCAGCGAAGTAGGTGACACACTTCGGTGAGATCCGAAAGAGGCTTTTAAAGTGGAAATACCGAAAGCAAAGGTTACCTGGGGCGTTTTTAGTGATCTGGCTTAACCAAAAGGTTAAGCCTTTTTCTTTGACGACGGCTTCTTAATATCTGGGATGGCAATAAAAGGAAGGTTCCGATACTCTTCCCTGTAATCCAGTCCATAACCAACTACGAAATCATCCGGTATCTCAAACCCGATATAATCAAGCGGTAAATCAACTATGCGGTGTATGCGCCTGTCCAGTAGAACGCAGACCGCCAGGCTGGCTGGTTTCCTGGATCTCAGGTGGTTAAGGATATAGTTTAACGTTATACCGGTATCTACTATATCTTCCACCATGATAACATCTCTGCCGGCTATATTCAGGTCCATATCCTTTGTGATCTTTACCATAGAATCGTCACCGCCGGTGTAGTATGATATGGCGATAAAATCAAGATCAAGAGGAACTGTTACCTGCCGCATAAGATCAGCCATAAAGCAGATGAAACCACGCTGCATTCCAACCAGTATGGGGCGGCGGCCTTTATAATCCTTTGATATTTGCCCCGCCAGTTTTTGCACACGTTTTTTAATATCTTCGGTTGAATATAATATCCGTTTGATGCCGCGGGCTCTGGTTTGAGACAGCGGGCCAAAGCCGTATTTCGCCAGCAGGTGGTTGTAATCGTTCTTGTAGAGCAGGGTTATTTTAATCTCTGGATATAGCTCTCTGAGCTGTCTCAGCTTGCGGTTCTTATCCGTGACAAGGCTCTGTTTCAGTGTCGTCAACTCCACGTAGAGGTCAAGGTCTGGCAGGTAGAAGTCAGGAGTGAACATTTCGGTAACTCTATCACCATCCCATTTAAGTGGAAAGGAACGGGGCTCATAAGCCCACTCCATGTTGTAGAAGTCAAGTATACGGGCAAAATCCTCCTCGCTGGGATGAGCAAAAGCAAACGCTTTCACCTGACGCAGCGCTGGTATATTCTCTTTATCCTGGATTTCAAGATGTGGCCTAAAGGCAATTCCAGCCAGTTGGGCCATAGTAGTGACAAAACTGATATCCTGCTTACTGCAATCGCAGGGCTTCTTTGTATAAATACGGATGCTGCCTATAGGTAAATCGTCCAGCATTACAGGCGTTCCGATTATGGAAATAATGCCTGCCTGAACCGCCATCTGGCGATACTGTATACGGTTATCTTTTTTAATATCTTCAATTATTACGGTCTTGCCGGTGGCAATTTCAGAAAGGCTTTTATCTACGTCCGGCATACCTTTTTGAATATAATACCGGGGTAGCCCCCACGAAGTGCTGTGTATCAGCTTTGTTCCACTTGCGTCAAGCAATACCAGCGATACGCCGGCTTTCATAGACCTGGCGGTAGCCCTTACAATAACAGCCAGTTTTTCTTT
>DAOVXW010000109.1 GCA_030635945.1 Dehalococcoidia bacterium | reverse complement strand
TTGCCATTCAAAAATATCCTCAACCATGGAGGTTGCCAGAAATAAGGTTTTAGAAGGAGCACCGGAGGGTACCGTAGTAACCACCGACGAACAGACAGCCGGCAAAGGCCGCACGGGACGTGTATGGTCATCTCCAAAAGGTTGTATCGCATTATCCGTTATTCTGTATCCCGAAACGGCTTATTTATCTTCACTGATTATGGTAGCCTCAATGGCGGTTATGCATGCCATTGAGTATGTTACCGGGTTGCATCCTAAAATAAAATGGCCCAATGATATCCTGATTAACGGCAGGAAAGTGTGCGGCATCCTGGTAGAAAGCGGGGTGCAGGGTGGCAGGAGCAATTATGCCGTCATTGGCATTGGAATCAATGTAAATCTGGAGGCTGCATATTTGGATGAGGTATCGTTAAAGGCCACCAGTCTGTCAGATGAGATGGGGAAAGAAGTACCCCGCCTTGAGCTGATACGCCGTTTATTGTTTGAAATGGAGCGGTTATACATTGCTGCAAGGGACGGCGAAACCGTCTATAAAGAGTGGCGAAACAATCTGGAAACGCTTGGCAGGCCGGTTAATGCAAAATCAGGCGATAATACATATGAAGGTGTAGCTGAATCAGTGGAGAGGGATGGCAGCCTGATACTGCGACTGAGGGATGGCAGCCTGAAACGGATTGTGGCGGGGGATGTTACCCTGAAACATTAAAAAATATGTATATCCTGACACTGGCACTTTTATAGTAAAGTAAGTGCCAGTGTCAGTGTCAGGATAGCTGTTAAAAAAACCCTTTAACTTATGCAGGAAACCCCCGGTATTTGATTATTTCTTATTCTTATTCATAAATATATTAATAAGGTCTATTGGAATAGGGAAGATAAGTGTGCTGTTTTTCTCGCTAGCAATCTCAGTAAGAGTCTGCAAGTATCGCAATTGAAGCGTAACCGGTTCCCTGGCGATAACATTTGCTGCCTCGGAAAGCTTCTCAGACGCCTGGAATTCACCCTCGGCGTGGATAATCTTGGCCCGCCTTTCCCTTTCCGCTTCTGCCTGAGCAGCCATTGAGCGCCTCATTGATTCCGGCAGCTCAACATCCTTGATTTCTACTGTGCTGACCTTTACTCCCCAGGGATCGGTATGCTCATCGATTATACCCTGCAGTTCCTGGTTAAGTTTCTCTCTATTTGTCAGCAGTTCATCAAGTTCGGATTGGCCCAGTACATTACGCAGTGTAGTCTGGGATATCTGAGAGGTGGCTTTTATATGATCAAGCACCTTAACCACTGAAGCCTCGGGATCAACCACCCTGAAATAGACCACAGCGTTAACCCTGACGGTTACAGTGTCCCTGGTGATTACGTCCTGGGACGGAACATCCATGGTTATTATGCGCAGGTCGACCTTTACCATTCGGTCGACAAAGGGAATGATCAGAAAAAGACCAGGACCTTTGGCTCCAAGCAGTCTGCCCAAACGAAAGATAACCCCGCGCTCATATTCGGCAACGATTTTTACGGATGCGCTTATGATAATAAGGACTATAAATGCGGCTATTGCAATAGGAATAAGAGTTTCCATTAGCTACCTCCTTTATTCTTTATAGTAACATAGAGCTTTAAGCCATTAAAGTTCTTAATTGTCACCTCCTCTTTAGGTTCGGCACGACCCTGGTCGAGAACCGCCGTCCAGATTTCACCTTCGTATAAAACCTTGCCTTCGGGCTCGAGCGGAGTGCGCACAACGGCAGTTTTGCCCAGTAGTTCTTCTCTGCCGGTTGTTGCCTGGCGTTTATGGACGGCTACAATACGGTTTATTACGAAGGCAAGAAAAGTGGCAAAAAGGACTGCTATTAAAATAATAAGCCAGATGTTCACCTGAAATAAAGGACCTCCTTGAAATAGGATTAAGGAACCAATAACTAGTGAGGTTATGCCCCCTGCGATCAATAAACCAAAGGTTGGTGTAAATGCTTCGGCGATGAAAAGACCGAAAGCCAGTACCATCAGTAAGATACCGGCATAGTTGACCGGCAGTGTACCCAAAGAATAAAAAGCCAGCAATCCGGCGATGGCACCAGTCACACCGGGGAAGATAAGCCCGGGATTAAAGATTTCAACCGTTATGCCCAGTATCGCCAGGCTAAGCAGAATATAAGCGATATTAGGGTCGGTTATGGCAAAGAGGAAACCTTCGATGGCGCTCATATTGACATGCCTGACGCTGACAGACTGCGTATTTATGGTAATAATATCGCCGTCGGGCATGGATACCTGCCAGCCGTCTATTTGCGAGACAAGGCTTTCCAATGTTTCGGCACGAAGGTCAATGAGGTTAACATCCAGTGCTTCGATATCGGTGAAGGATTTGCTCTCTGTTACCGCCAGTCGAGCCTCATCGGCATTGCGGCCACGTTCCTCGGCGATGGTCTGCATCCATTTGGCAGAAAAGTTGGTTATCTTTTCAAGTTCATCTTCTGATATCTCTGTATCTCCGATACTTACCGGGTGTGCGGCACCGATGGTAGTGCCCGGTGTCATGGCTGCGATATGCCCCGATATGGTAATGAATACTCCAGCCGAAGCCGCCCAGGCACCTTTAGGGGATACATAAACTACAACCGGGACATCGGCATTCATAATGCTTACTACTATCTCCTCGGTCGAATCAAGAAGTCCACCGGGAGTATCCAGCTGAATAATGCAGACTACGGCATTATCCTTTTCGGCTTGATCGATACCGCGTTCTATATAATCAGCTAGTACAGGATTAATAACCCCCTCGGCGTGGAGTACATCGATGGTGGGGTTGGATGTCTGGGCGCCAATTACTACAGGCAACGTTGCCAGTAATAATAATAGTAGTAGAAACAAGCGAAGAAATCGTAACATAGCCAACCTTTATGGAGATATATTTAGAGTATAGCCTCATTAATAGCTGTGTGCAAATAAAATGGAAGCCTGTAAAAAAGAAAAATATCAGTTGAATAAGCAAGGCGGAGTAGTGTAGAATCAACAGATAAATTATGAGGTTTTGGCTGTGAAAGTAGATAAATGTAAGGGCTTTAGAGATATACCGCCGCAGGAGATGAAGAAGTTTCGCCTGATTGAAAGTATATTTAGAGATACCTGTCTTCAGTGGGGTTATCAGGAAGTAAGAACGCCGGCGCTGGAGTATCTTTACCTGTTTACTTCGGTAGGAACACTTACTCCGGGTATGCTGAGAAGGGTATATTCTTTCCTTGACTGGGACGGCTGGAGTGGGGAGAGGGTGGTGCTAAAACCGGACGGAACTATTCCGGTGGCACGATTCTATATTGATAACCTGAAAAAAGGGCTGGCCCGTTTATTCTATGTGACCAATGTATTCATGTTTGAGGAGACGGGTAAAAAATCAAGGGAAAAGTGGCAGTGTGGGGCAGAGCTGATAGGCGCTGGTTCCAATATAGCCGATGTTGAGTTGATAACTATGTCACTGGAGGTATTAAGCAAGTTAGGCCTCAGCG
>DAOVXW010000053.1 GCA_030635945.1 Dehalococcoidia bacterium | reverse complement strand
CAACACAAGGGGGTAAGTACACAGGTCTTAGCATTTCTGGATAACAATTTTAATCCTGGGAAGCAATAATCTGCATCGGGACTATAAAATACACGGTTAAATATGGTATATAATATTAATCAAAGGAAGGTTGAAAATGCCAGATAAAGTAATACTAGCTTATAGTGGTGGCCTTGATACATCGGTAGCCATAAAATGGCTTAAGGAAAATTATAACTTTGATGTTATTACCCTGACTGTCGATGTCGGCAACGAACGGGATTTTTCTTCAATCAACAGTAAGGCGCTCAAGGTCGGCGCCAGTAAGGCGCTCGTCAGAGACGTCAGGGAAATATTTGTGGATAATTTCGTTTTCCCGGCTCTCCAGGCTAACGCCGTTTATGAGGGACAATACCCACTGGCTACAGCCCTTTCCCGACCTCTAATCGCCAAACTATTAGTCGAACTGGCACTGGAGGAGGGGGCATCGGCGGTGGCGCACGGCTGTACCGGCAAGGGAAATGACCAGGTAAGATTCGAGGTGGGAGTCGCCTCTCTGGCGCCGGAGCTTAAAATCATAGCCCCCGCTAGGGAATGGGGTATGACCCGGGATGAAACGATAGACTATGCCCAGCGTCATGGCATCCCGATACCCATCACATCTGCCAGCCCGTATTCCATCGATGAAAACTTGTGGGGCAGGAGCGTTGAATGCGGCGTCCTGGAAGACCCCTGGCTGGAGCCGCCGGAGGATGCCTTCTCCTGGACCAGATCACCCGCTGCCGCCCCGGACGAAGCTGCCTATATAGAGATAGGTTTTGATAAAGGCATACCGGTATCATTGAACGGACATGAAATGAAAAGCATCAGCCTTGTACAACGCCTGAATGAAATTGCCGGCGGTCATGGCATCGGTAGAATGGATCTTGTCGAAAACCGGCTGGTGGGCATAAAGTCCAGGGAGATATACGAAGCACCGGCGGCGGTGGTATTGCTTGAAGCCCATCAGGCTCTGGAATCATTGACCCTTTCAAAGCAGCAGTTTCGCTTCAAGCAGATGGTAGCCCTGGAGTATGCCGACCTGACCTACAACGGACTGTGGTTCAGCGCACAACATCAGGACCTGACGGCATACGTGCAATCAACGCAACGATTCGTCAGCGGAACGATAAGGTTAAAATTATTCAAGGGTAAATGCAGTGTCGTTGGTCGTAAATCACCTTTTTCGCTATACAGCCATAGTTTAGCCACCTATGACAAAGGTGATGAGTTTGACCAGAGTGCCGCTGCCGGCTTTATCCACATCTGGGGACTGCCGGTTAAAACACAGGCACAGATACAGCCTCCTGAAGAGGATAAACAGGGCTAGGAGAAAGAAATGAGTCATATAAGAAGCCGCTTCAATGCACCAGCCGCCAAACCGGTTGTTGAATATACCTCCTCTCTGCCTTTTGATAAACGCCTGTATCGTCACGACATAGCCGGCAGTATCGCCCACACTAAAATGCTTGCCAAACAGGCTATAATTCCGCAGCAGGATGCAAATACCATCATAAAATACTTAACCTCCATTGCCGGCGAGATTGAGCAGGGTAAATTTGAATTCAAAGCCGAGCTGGAAGATATACATATGGCTATCGAATCCAGACTATTTGAGCTTACAGGCGAAATAGCAGGCAAGCTGCATACAGCCCGTTCCAGAAATGACCAGGTAGCCCTGGATATGCGTCTTTTTACAAAGGAGGCAATATCCGAAACAGTAGTTCGGCTGAGGTTTTTACAGCAATCGCTGGTAGAACTGGCTGAAGAAAACAAAGACGTGGTTATGCCGGGTTATACTCACCTGCAAACGGCGCAACCTGTCCTCTTTGCCCATCACCTGCTCGCTTATTTTGAAATGTTCCAGAGAGATGCCGAAAGATTCGGCGAAGCCCTGAAACGCACCGATGTTATGCCGCTCGGCAGCGGAGCCCTTGCCGGCGTCGCTTATGATATCGACCGCGACTTTGTGGCCCGTGAGCTTGGATTCAGCCAGATAAGCCGCAACAGCATGGATGCCGTTTCCGACAGGGATTTCGTTATTGAATATCTTGCCGCCGCCAGCATCTGCATGATGCATCTCTCGCGGCTGGCGGAAGAGGTTATCATATGGTCATCAGCCGAGTTTGGTTTCATTGAGCTGGACGACGCCTATGCTACCGGCAGCAGCATTATGCCGCAGAAGAAAAATCCGGATGTCGCCGAGCTTGCCAGAGGCAGGGTGGGGCGCACCTACGGCAATCTGATAGCCCTGCTGACAACTATGAAAGCTCTGCCGCTGTCCTATAACCGAGACTTGCAGGAGGATAAGGAAGCCTTATTTGATAGCGTGGATACGCTTTTACCGTCACTGGAAGTATTCAGCGGTATGATTTCCAGCCTGAAAATTAAGAAGGAGAATATGGAGCGGGCGGCAAGCCGGGATTATATACTGGCTACCGATTTAGCCGATTACCTTGTATCCAGAGGAGAAACCTTCAGGAATGCCCACGGCATAACCGCCAGATTGGTAAGCTATGCCGCCGAAACGGGTAAGGCGCTCAACCGGCTCAGCTTAAGTGAATACAAGCGCTTCTCCCCTCTCTTTAACAAAGATGCTTTAGCCATTTCAAAATCGTCGTCCGTTGCCGCCAGAAATATAGCCGGTGGCACGGCGCCACAGCAGGTAGAAAAAGCAATTGATAGAGCTAAGGAAATGATTGGTAAGTCAAACAAAGGGGGATTTTAAGCAGTTCGTGCTAACTTATGCTGAGTGCGCAGGCACCTGGTGCACATGTTAAGGCGTACCGATTTACCGTCTTTTATTATTGTAGCCGGGTGGATATTGGGCATCCAGCGCCGGTTGGTATGGCGTTTAGAATGACTTACATTGTGACCGAATTGAGGCGTTTTACCGCATAGTTCACATTTCATAGAATGGTATTTCTCCCTTTGACTTGGACACAAGATTGGTGTACAATCCCTGCAATATAATATCATAGTCAGCAAATATTGACAAGAGCAGAGGAAGGGTTGGCATACAGCTTAAAGGGAATAGCATAACAATGAAGCAAATTAGCACTAATGATGGGCGTGATTTCAGGGAAATGTTTGCCGCCGCCACCAACTGGCTGGAGAAAAGTGTTTCGGATATAGACGCCCTGAACGTCTTTCCTGTTCCCGACGGTGATACCGGGACCAATATGCTGCTCACCATGCATTCCACTATTGAGGAAGCTGATCGGGCGGCTGACAATAATGTATCAAGTGTATCTCAAGCCATGGCGAGAGGAGCACTGATGGGTGCCCGTGGCAACAGCGGAGTCATCCTTTCACAGATAATGAGCGGTCTGGCTCAGGGTTTTAGCGAAAAGGAAATCTTTAACGGCAGCGACCTGGCTAATGCTCTTTCACAGGCATCGGTTATGGCGTATAAGGGTTTAAGCAATCCGGTAGAGGGGACCATCCTTACCGTCATTAAGGACGCCTCGGCGGCTGCCCGTGAACAGGCAGCTAAGGAAAACGATGTGATATCTGTATTGGAGGCAGCCGTTAACGCTGCTAACGAATCGGTGGCTAATACTCCCCGCCTGCTCCCCGTATTGAAAGAAGCCGGGGTGGTGGACGCCGGAGGGCAGGGTCTATATACCCTGCTGGAAGGTGCCCTGCGCTACCTTAATGGCGAGGCGGAACTGCTGCAGTTCCGCAAACCCCAGATGATAGAAAGCAGCATCCCTCTCACTCCCATGGTCTTTACTGCACCAGAAAGGGTAGCTATTGACGAGATTCCCTTCGGTTACTGCACCGAGTTTATGCTCAAGGGACAGGACCTAGATCCGGATAAACTGAGAAAGAAGCTCAATAGTAAGGGCGAATCCCTTATTGTGGTCGGCAATGATACAATAATCAGAATTCATATACATACCCTGGATCCGGGTAATGTTATCCACTATACAGCCTCACTGGGAACAATGCACGGCGTCAGCATACGCAATATGGATGAGCAGCACCAGGACTTTTTAGAGATGCAGAGGGAAAGAGCACCGACGACCGGCATGGCTATAGTCGCCGTTGTCCCCGGAGACAAACTCGGCGATGTCTTTTCCAGCCTGGGAGTAACAGCTATTGTCCCCGGCGGACAGACGATGAACCCCAGCACAAAGGATTTGCTCCAGGCAGTGGAACAATCGGCATCGGATACGGTTATTATTCTGCCCAATAATAAAAATATAGTGCTCACCGCCGGGCAGGTTCATTCACTTACGGAGAAAACGGTCAGGGTGGTACCATCAAAAACAATACCACAGGGCGTAGCCGCACTTTTGGCTTTTGATTACGAAGCTGATTTTGAAACAAACGTCGGTATCATGACAGAAGCATTGTCGACAGTGAAATCCATTGAAATTACACGCGCCGTTCGCTCCACCAAGTTGGATGGTCTTGTCATCAAAAAGAAGCAGGCCATTGGCTTCCTGGATGGAACCCTTATAGCCGTAGGCGATAAGACAACCGATGTTGTAAACGGCACGTTTGACAGGGCCGAGTTGGCGAAAGCCGACGTCGTTACCATCTACTATGGTGCCGATGCCAGTGAAGCTGAAGCAAAAGAAATAAATAATAATATCTCGGCACAATATCCCAACCTTCAAGTCGAAGTCGTCAATAGCGGGCAACCGCATTACGAATATATCATTTCCGTCGAATAGAAGAATTATACAGGAGGTTTTAATATGGCAGTCAAGATAGTCACCGACAGCACTTCCGATATAACGAGCGATCTGGCCCAGGAACTGGGTATTACCGTGATACCGCTAACCGTTTTCTTCGGTCACGAAGCATTCCTCGACCGGGTAGAAATCAGCACCGATGAATTCTACCGCAGGCTGGAAAAAGAGGCTATATTCCCCACCACCACCCAGCCGGCGCCGGGGGCATTTGCCGATGTCTATAATAAGTTGGCTGAAGAAACCGATGAAATTCTGACAATCGTTATTTCCAGCAAACTCAGCGGTACCTACCAATCAGCCACCAATGCCAGGGATATGGTAAACAAAAAATGCCGCATTGAGGTGATAGACTCGCAGAAGATGGCTATGGGCCTCGGTCTAATAGTTATTGCCGCCGCCCAGGCAGCCCAGGCTGGCGCCAGCCTCGATGAAGTTATGGATTTAGTTAACAAGAGCATCCCCCGTTCACATATGGTCATCTATTTTGAAACCCTGAAATATCTGGCAAAGGGAGGACGTATCGGCAAGGCGCGGGGACTGCTGGGTGCCATGTTATCCATAAAACAGATACTCACCGTAAAGGAT
>DAOVXW010000070.1 GCA_030635945.1 Dehalococcoidia bacterium | reverse complement strand
GCCGAAACAGACCTTGACCTGGGCAATTATGAACGCTTCATTGATATTGAGCTTACCGCCGATTCCAATGTTACTTCAGGCCAGATTTACAGTGCCGTTATCGCCAAGGAGAGGCGGGGTGACTTCCTGGGGGGTACCATTCAGGTGGTTCCCCATGTAACTACAGAAATCAAAAAAAGATTCAAACGGCTAGCAGATAAATCAAAGGCAGATGTCGTCATCATCGAGGTGGGCGGCACGGTGGGTGATATCGAAGGGCAGCCGTTCCTGGAAGCAATTCGGCAGATGAGAAATGACGTCGGCCGTGATAATGTGCTTTTTATCCATGTTACCCTTCTTCCTTATATTAATACTACCAAGGAACTGAAAACGAAACCCACCCAGCACAGCGTTAATGAGCTGAGGCGTATCGGTATCCAGCCGGATATTATTATCTGCCGCAGCGATTACCCCATTTCTGGCAGTATAAGAGATAAGATATCCCTCTTCTGCGATGTTGAGCGGAAAGCCGTCATTCCACTACCCACGGTACAGACTATCTATGAAGTGCCGTTGATACTGGAAGAGGAAGGCATCGGGAAACTGCTGGTTAAAAGACTTGGTCTCAAAAAGAGCAGGAAGGACCTCAACAAATGGCGACAGATGGTAGATTGTCTTAAAGAACCCTGTGAGACAGTCACAATTGCGCTGGTGGGCAAGTATGTGGAACTGGAGGATGCCTATTATTCGGTAAGGGAAGCGCTATGCCACGCCGGGCTATATCACAATAGAAAAATTAATCTACAGTGGATTCACTCGGAGGAACTGGGCAAAGAAGGTGCCGAAAGCCTGCTGCGGCAGGCTCAGGGCATAATCGTCCCCGGCGGCTTCGGCACCAGGGGAATTGAGGGTATGATAAAAGCAGCCACCTATGCCCGGGAAAATAAAATCCCCTATCTTGGACTATGCCTTGGTATGCATGTCATGGTAATAGAGTTTACCCGCCATATTCTTGGCAAAAAAACGCCAAATTCGGCGGAATTCAATGAAAAAACTCCCCACCCGGTTATAGCTCTCCTTCCGGAGCAGCAGAAAATAAAAGAAAAGGGCGGCACTATGCGTCTTGGGATATACCCGTGCAAACTGGTTGACGACAGCCGCGCCGCCGCTGCTTATAAAAAGGGCATGGTTTACGAGCGACACAGGCACCGCTATGAATTTAATAACGATTATCGTGAAACGCTGGCAAAAGAAGGTATGGTTTACAGTGGATTATCACCGGATAAAAATCTGGTGGAAATCTGTGAACTTGGCAGCCACCCCTGGATGGTCAGCTGCCAGTTCCACCCTGAGTTCGGTTCGCGTCCCGGTCGTCCTCACCCTCTGTTCCGTGATTTTGTCGGTGTTGCAAAAGATGTACTACGCGAGGGGGCTCAGCCGTCGCTGCCTCTCGAACCTTAATCAGGAGGAATTAAATGCGTATATTTTTGGACACAGCCAATATAGACCAGATTAAAAAGGGTGTAAAGCTCGGTGTCGTCAGCGGTGTTACCACAAATCCGACACTGGTAGCAAAGGAAGGGCTTAGAGATTATGAAGCTGTGGTTAAGGAAATTTGTTCCATTGTCGATGGCCCCGTTTCCGCCGAAGTAGTGGTGAATGATAAAGAGGCTATGCTTATTCAGGCACGAAAGATTGCCACCTGGGCATCGAATGTGGTCGTGAAGATTCCATCCACCGCCGATGGGCTGGAAGTGATATCACAATTAGCCAAAGAAAACATCAAGGTAAATATGACCCTGTGCTTTTCGGTAAACCAGGCGCTGCTCGGTGCCCTGGCCGGCACTGCCTTTGTCAGCCCGTTTGTCGGCAGACTGGACGATATCGGGCATGATGGCATGGAATTAATTAAAGATATAGTCGATGTCTTTAAGCAATATGATGACTTGACAACCGAGGTGTTAGCTGCTAGTATTCGTCATCCACTGCATTGCGTGGCGGCAGCCAAGGCCGGGGCTCATATTGCCACGATTCCCTATAAAGTACTCCTGCAAATGACAAAACATCCGCTTACAGATGTCGGTATCGAGCGTTTCCTTGCCGACTGGCAGAGCGTTTCAGAAAACAAGTAGCAATCTTGATATATTAGATACTACCTTTATATATAGAAAACCAACATCTGTTCCTTGTGCGGAGGATAAGGGTGAAGGCGAGGTAAGGAGACTATATGGACATTAACTTATTAGAGAATAAAAACAGAGAAGAACTGCTTGATCTGGCAAAAGAGAGCGGGTTAAACAATTACAGGACACTTAAAAAACAGGAACTCGTTATGCGGCTGTTGCAGGTCAACGCCGAACAGAGGGGCAATATCTTCTGCAGCGGCATATTGGATATAATGACCGATGGCTACGGCTTCCTGAGGCAGGATACCCTGTTACCCAGCTCACTGGATGTTTATGTCTCACAATCTCAGATACGGCGTTTTGGTTTGCGCACCGGCGATATGGTTGTCGGCCAGGGCAGGCCGGCGAAGGCGGGTGAAAAATATTATGGCCTTCTCCGTGTTGAAGCGATAAACGATCTAAACCCCGAACTGGCCAGAAGCCGTCCCCATTTCGGCTCACTTACGCCGATCTTTCCGGATAAATTGCTTGACCTGGAGACCTCACCTGAAAATCTTTCCACCAGGCTTATAAACCTGATTGCTCCCATTGGCAGAGGGCAGCGTGGCTTGATAGTTTCTCCACCGAAGGCGGGTAAGACGCTGTTACTAAAAATGATAGCTAACGCAGTTAATACTAATTATAGCGATATTCATCTGATGGTATGCCTTATCGGTGAGCGCCCCGAGGAGGTTACCGATATGAAGCGCTCGATTAAGGGGCAGGTGATAAGCGCTACCTTTGATGAACCGGTTGAAAATCATACGCGAGTTGCCGAACTGGCGCTGGAGAGGGCCAAGCGAATGGTAGAGAGCGGCGTTGATGTGTTTCTTCTTCTTGATGGCATCACCCGGCTCACCCGGGCTTACAATCTGGCTATGCCTTCCAGTGGGCGCACCCTTTCCGGTGGCATTGATCCCAGTGCCTTGCATCCGGCAAAACGCTTTTTCGGCGCCGCCCGCAATATAGATGAAGGCGGCAGCCTTACTATTATTGCCACCTGCCTTATTGATACTGGCAGCCGTATGGATGAGCTCATCTATGAGGAATTCAAAGGCACCGGTAATATGGAGCTCCACCTCGACAGGCGCCTGGCTGAACGCAGCACTTTCCCGGCAATAGATTTACAGCGCAGTGGAACCAGACGAGAGGATCTGCTTCTGGATGAAACTACGATAAAGCAGATTCGTTTGCTAAGGCGCATGATGGCTATGATTTCTACTAGCTCGGCGAACTCTGTTGAAACAACGGAAAGAATACTTGAACGAATGCGCAAGACAAAGACAAATGCTGATTTCCTGGCCAACCTGGGCAAGGAGAAGTAGGGAAATAGTAACTTACTAAATTTTAATTAAACTTAATTAATCAGAAATTTTATAAATGTCATTGAAATATAATATTTATCCTGTTTCACCCCAGCCACAACCCTTGACAGGATGTGGTATTATATATATAGGAAATTGATAGGAGGTGGTTATATGGCAATATCCCGAAAGGGAGATGAGCGTTTACGCTCAAAAAACGGACAATAGATATACCTTGTCTCCATAATAAAGAAGGAAGTGACGAAAGGTCACATATTCTTTTATGGTGATATACAAATATAAAAGGAGAAAAATTAAAAGTCGATGAAAAAAAGAATAACTAAAATACTGGGTGTGGTCTTAAGCCTGGCTTTACTTTCCAGTCTTGCCATGATCGCTGCTCCGGTAACTGCTGCCCCCGGCACAAATGCATGGGGTGCAATTGGATTACCGGCAGTTATAGAATGGGGAGATGTGGACTTGATTGCTGTAGCCGCTGATGGCACCTTATTTGCCAGCTTCCGTGATACAAAAGACGGGAGTTATGGACCAGACGACCGCTGGACGATCTATAAATCGGCTGATGGTGGCTGGACCTGGTCTAAAACGAAGTTTACGGAATATGACTCCGAAATTACTGCCATAGTCACTGCTCCGAATTGGGACAGCAACGACACCTTCTATGTCGGCACTATGGATGGACAGGTCTTCCGTTGCACGGGCGCCGGCGCTGATACGCCGGTACTGCTCAGACAGATTGTGGACAGCATTCCAGTGGCAGCTGAAACAGTCTACGATATGGACCTGTGGACAGACGGCGATAGCGTCTGGATAATGGTAGCTACCGATATAGATGTCCTGGTGATGGAAGATGCACTCTTTTCAGAGTGGATTGATATGGACCTCACCATCAGCTTTGATGATGAACATGAAAGCCAGGATGGCACGCATCAGGATCCCTTTGATGATGCCTTTGTCAGCCGTTTCGCCCCGGATTTTGACCAGTCAGGACTTAT
>DAOVXW010000110.1 GCA_030635945.1 Dehalococcoidia bacterium | reverse complement strand
CGGCCGTATCGCTATTATTGATAACGGTAAGATTGTCGCCCTTGATACCCCAAAGAAGCTGAAGAAGATCGTCGGGCAGGACATAATATCGGTAAAAACCGAAAACGACACCAAGGCAGCTGAAGAAATCAGGCTGCAGTTTCAGATTGAAGCTAGGAACGATGACAGCGGGCTTACCTTTAACGTTGATAATGGCGAAGAGTTTCTGCCTGAATTCATAAAGGGATTGGAAACAAAAATACTGAGCGTCAATCTGCGCCGCCCCAGCCTGGACGATGTCTTTCTCAAGCTGACCGGACGTGAAATACGCGATGAAGAAAGCAGTGATTACAAGTCAATAGCTCATCATCGCGCAATGAGGCGGCATTAGGATTAAAGTTATGAACCATCTGCTTGGCATTTATACGATATGGTACCGGGATATCCTACGTTTCTGGCATGACAAGATGCGCATGTTAGGCTCCATAATCTTTCCCCTCCTCTTCCTGTTTATCTTCGGCAGTGGACTCAGAGGCAGCATGGGCTTCGGTGACTCCGGAATTGACTATACTCAGTTTATCTTCCCCGGCATCATCGGCATGACGGTGCTGATGAACTCGTTTATGTCCGGTGTATCCGTGGTCTGGGATAGGGAGTTCGGTTTTCTTAAAGAGGTACTGGTGGCACCTGTGAGCCGCATCTCGGTAGCCATCGGTAAAACGCTGGGCTCGACTACGATAGCCATGCTGCAGGGAGTCCTCATCATCTTATTTGCCCCTATAATCGGTGTCTCTTTTCCGGCGTCCACCCTGCTGTCACTCATCCCGCTTATGCTACTACTGGCCGTTTCGATGAGTTCCATGGGTATATTTCTGGCTACACGCATAAAATCCATGCAGGCATTTCAGGTAATAATGCAGATGCTGATGTTTCCCATGATATTTCTATCCGGCGTGTTTTTTCCGGTAGAAGGCTTGCCGGCGTGGATGAACGTGCTGGTAAAGATAAATCCGGCTACCTATGCTATTGCCCCCATTCGTCAGGTAATGCTGGGAACGGCGGCGGATTCTTCACTGGGCGTAACCGTTCTGGGTCATACGATGTCGCTGTGGGATAATGTTGCCGTTGTAGTGGTGTTCGGTATAGTGATGACAGTCCTTTCGATGTGGTCTTTCAACCATCAGGACTAGGTATCTTAATAGGCGTAGAGCTGGCCATAAGGGCGCAGCCAGCGGGGGAACAGCTTGATAAATCCCTTCTTCATTATCTCTTCTGTCTTCAGGTTAAAATAGTCAGCGTACCTGGCGACAAGCTGCTCCAGCAGTTTATTGTCTTCATCGTCAAGTTCAGCCCTGCCTACTTCCTTCCCCAGCTGGTAGTCGTCGATATCGCCCCTGATATATATAACACCGCCGTGCATACCGGTACCGATAAAGCGGGCTCTATACTGCTCCCCTTCCTTAAGGGTAAGCCCCAGCAGCACCATTACGCCGCCGGCCATATACTCGCCGACAAAATCCTGGGCGGTGCCGCCGATTACAAGTGTTGGTTTTTTGTCTTCGTAACCTTTCATATGGATACCTGCCCGGTAGCCGACGTCATCCCTGATAAATATGCTGCCGCCCCTGGCGGATAAGCCGGTGATATCCCCGGCGTGCCCGTGGACGATTATCTCGCCGCTGTTCATTGTATTGCCGCAGCCGTCCTGGGCATTGCCGTGGACGGCAATTCTGGGCTTGTCCATAAAAGCACCGAGGTCGTTGCCCGGCGTGCCGAATATCTCAATCTCCACCGCCCTGTTCAGGTCGGTGCCGATATATCTCTGGCCGCAGACATTATACAGCTCTATCCTGTCGGTGCCGTTTGCCGTTAGCTCTCTTAACCTGATATTGAGCTGCCTGTAGTTTAAGCCTTCAGTATCTATCTTCACTATTTTGTTTATCGCATTATCTGACATTTAACAACCAGCCATTCTTATTCCCAGAGTATCAAGCTCGGTATCGGTTAAGCCGATGCCCCTGAGCTGCAGGCGGTTGCCGCGCAGGCTTTCAAGGGCGTTTATACCCATACCGCCCAGTATGTCTTTGAGTTCCAGGCTCCAGCCGCGCAGCAGGTTGGCGAGCCGGCGGGCGCCGATATCAGGATTAATTCTCTTTGAAAGACGCAGGTCGCTGGTGCAGATACCCCAGGCACATTTGCCGGTATGGCACTGTTGGCAGACGGTGCAGCCCAGGGCGACAAGAGCCGCCGCACCGATATAGATGGCATCGGCACCCAGGGCAATCGCCTTGGCGACGTCACCGCTGTTTCTTATACCGCCGGAAACAACGATGGATGCCTGATTGCGTATACCCTCCTGCCTCAGGCGGTTGTCTACCGTAGCCAGCGCCATTTCTATGGGAATACCGACATTATCACGTATAATCTTGGGTGCGGCTCCGGTGGAGCCCCTGAGCCCATCAAGCACGATTATATCGGCTCCGGCGCGCACCATACCGCTGGCGATAGCCGCCGAGTTGTGCACTGCGGCTATCTTAACCGATATCGGTTTTGTGTAATTGGTGGCTTCTTTCAGGGCATTTATAAGCTGCGCCAGGTCTTCGATGGAATAGATATCGTGCTGGGGTGCCGGTGACAGGGCATCGGTGCCGGTGGGAATCATGCGGGTTACGGATACCTCATCACTAACCTTCTCTCCGGGAAGGTGTCCACCGATACCCGGCTTGGCTCCCTGCCCGATCTTAATTTCAATAGCTCTGGCGGCATCCAGATAGCCGGCGTGGACACCGAAGCGCCCCGAGGCTACCTGAACGATCGTGTTTGGGGCATATTTATACAGCTTCGGGTGAAGCCCGCCTTCGCCGGTGTTCCAGAGGGTGCCCATTTCGGTCGCCGCCCGTGCGAGGGACTTCTGCACATTCAGGCTTATGGCACCGTAAGACATAGCAGAGAACATCAGCGGCACTTCAAGTTTTATCTGGGGAGGAAGCTCCGTTTCCAGATCGGCATCCTGGCTTATCTCTACCTTGTCCGGTTTGCGGCCGAGGTATGTCGTCAGCTCCATCGGTTCACGCAGCGGGTCGATGGACGGATTGGTCACCTGGCTTGCGTTCAGTACCAGGTGGTCCCAGTAGATACGGTGTTGTTTGTCAGTGCCCATCCCGGTAAGAAGCACGCCACCGGTCTCCGCCTGCTTTATGATATCTTCGATAACTTCCGGCTGCCAGTTATAGTTCTCGCGGTATTGCAGTGGGTTTCTCTTGATGGTGATTGCATCGGTGGGGCAAAATACGACACAGCGATGGCAGCCGGTGCAGTTCTCGCCGCGGCTCATAACCTCGTCTTCATCGGCGTCGTGATAATGAACATCAAAGCTGCATTGGCTGACGCACGCCTGGCACTGAATACAGCGTCCGGCGTCCCGTTCTACTATAAATCTTGATGGTAGATAGGTCTTCATCTGTTTTCCCTTAAATTCTTACCGCTATTCCTTGGCTGGCAAGGTATTGTTTTATCTCGCG
>DAOVXW010000098.1 GCA_030635945.1 Dehalococcoidia bacterium | reverse complement strand
GGGTATCCCGCTCTGTCGGGTACCGAAGAATTCTCCCGGACCCCGCATTTTCAGGTCCTCCTCGGCGAGCTGAAAGCCATCCTGAACCTTCTCTATTGTATAAAGCCTTTCCCTGGCTACCTCCGACGGATTTTCAGCCAGCAGCATACAATAGCTCTGCTCCTTGCCCCTGCCTACCCGGCCGCGAAACTGGTGCAGCTGTGATAGCCCGAAGCGATCGGCGCTTTCTATCAGCATTACGGTGGCGTTGGGTATATCTATGCCGACCTCCACCACCGGGGTTGACACCAGTATATCAAGCTGGCATGAGCGGAAGCGGCACATTGTATCATCCTTTTCGGTTGATGCCATACGGCCGTGAAGTAGCCCCAGCCTGAGGCTTGGAAAGACATCCCGTGACAGGTGCTCGAATTCAGCGGTAGCTGCTTTAGCCTGAATAGCCTCCGACTCCTCAATAAGAGGGCAGATAATAAATGCCTGGCGGCCCTCGGCTACCTGGCGGCGCAAGAAAGCGTAGGCTTTCTCCCTCTGAACGGGCTTGAGCCACTTTGTTTTGATTTCCTGCCTACCCGGCGGCAGCTGATCAATGACAGACAGGTCAAGGTCTCCATAAAGAGTCAGGGCCAGGGTTCTGGGTATGGGCGTTGCCGTCATCATAAGCATGTGGGGGCTGAATCCCTTTTGTCTTAATGTAGAGCGTTGGGTAACGCCGAAACGGTGCTGTTCGTCGACTACAACAAGCCCCAGCTTATTGAATGTCACCCCCTTCTGGATAAGGGCATGGGTGCCGATGGCAATGTCTATATCTCCGTCAAGGATACGCCGCTGAAGCTCCTGTTTTCTGGTTCCTTTTATATCGCCGATGAGTAAGGCTATAGTTATCGGTTTCGACAGGAGCCCGGAATAGCTGTGTAGGTAGTCTTCTTTAACCTCCAGTTTACCGGCTCTGGAGAGCAGATGACATACACTGGTAAAATGCTGCTCTGCCAGGATTTCCGAGGGTGCCATAAATGCACCCTGGCAATCATTAGCCACAGCTGTAAACAGTGCAGCCACGGCGACTGCCGTTTTCCCACTGCCCACCTCTCCCTGAAGCAGGCGGGACATCGGTTTCGCTTTCTTCAGATCGGCAAGCAGCTCTTTAATCACCCTTTTCTGGGCGGCGGTAAGAGTAAAGGGCAGAGATTTCAACCAGGTGTCCAGTGCCGGCGCTCCGGTAGTGAAGGCAGTGGCAGACTGGTTATCCTGCCATTTTTGTTTCCGGTTCAGCACACCGAGTTGCAACAGGAAAAGTTCGTCAAAAGCCAGACGTACTCTTGCCCGTTTCTTCAATTCCTCGTTTTCTGGAAAGTGTGCCTGATAGATAGCCTGTGGCAGCTCCAGCAGGTTGCAACGTTGCTTCAATTGAGCTGGCAGGAAGTCCTCCACTCCGGGGGACCAGTTGTCGACCACTTCTTTCATAAGTTTTCTTACCTGGCGGGGATACAGCCCCCGGGTGAGTGGATAGAGGGGTACCAGGCGTCCGGTATGCGTTAGTTCTTTATCCTCCAGCAGCTCCCATTCCGGGGACTGAAATACGGGGCGATGCTTGAAGATGCCGAGGCGCCCGCTGATGACCACCTTCTTATTGGTGGACAGCTGTTTTTTAATGTACGGATTGTTGAACCATACCACCCTGACGTTACCGGTTTCATCACCGATGATGGCTTCGGTGCTGCGCCTCCTGCCGAGCCTGACCTCACGCACTTGCCATACATTGGCGATAATGGTCTCCTCGGTACCTTCAGCCAGCTCGGATATTGTTTTCATCCGGCTGTAGTCCAGGTGGCGGTTGGGGAAAAAATAGAGCAGGTCGCGAATAGTGTGGACATTCAGTTTGCCGAACCTGGTTGCCAGGTTGGAGCTGATTCCTTTTAAAGTTGTAATGGGCGAATCGATGGAAGAATCAGCCGTGGTTGTTTTTTGCCTGGGGGATGAACGCTTCTTCTTTAATAATGGTTCGGCTCCCCTTTTTTCAGGAGCTATTTGCTCGAATTCGGCTGTAAAGCTGAGTATATTTTCAATCTGTTTCTCTCGTTGCTGTTTATCAAGTGAGGAATAGCTGATATCGGGTAGTTTTTTAAAGCGTTTAAGGAGGGTGGGGTCTGTTATTTTGCCCTCGGTTTGCGATACCCATTTGGCCAGAAACCTATCCAGGCCGCCGAATACCGCTGAATCTGAATAGTATTTCTTTCGCTCAAGCTCCAGAACCTTGCGTAAAGGCGTAAAATCTATCTGCAAGAAACTGTCTCCAATTGCTGTGTTACCGGTTAAAAGCGTGTAAAATTAAGCTTCGGACGGTGTAAAGACGGCAAGGATATGCGCTTCTTCGGCTTCTCGCCTTCTTTAATTTCCTGGCTAAGATTAACCACCTTTTCCCTTAAGGCAAGTACCAGAGTACTCGGGCCACCGTGGACCCCAAGTGCCGGTCCCAGCCGGGATATATGAACGGGGATTTTATCAGAGATAGCGTTTATGCGCTCACTAAGTGTATGTGCGTCGTCCGGCGTTGTGCTATAGACGACAGCCGCATCCTGAACATTGACTGCCTTTTTGAAGTTATTAACAAGGCGGTCTATACCCTTGGCGCGGGTGCGGACGACTCCGGTGGGGTGCAGTTCACCGTCACGCATGGTAAGGATTGCCTTAATAGGCAATATACTACCCAGCAAAGCCTTAGCCTTGCCGATGCGTCCTCCCTGAAAAACATATTTGAGAGTATCGAAAAAAGCCCAGATGCGTATATGTGGGATAGTCTGCTTTAGTTGCTCTATTATATTGGGCAGGCTTTCACCGGCTTTTGCCATCCGGGCAGCCAGTATTGTCAGTAATCCAAGCCCCATAGAAACGGAAAGCGAATCTACCACCGTAATGCGATTGCCTTCGCCCGCCATATCCCTGCCCTGTAAGGCCGAATTATAGAGCCCACTGAGCTTGCTGGTAGCCTGGATGGAGACTATTTCATCGACATTTTTGAGCAGCTTCCGGTAGACATCTGCAAAATCAACAGGCGGTGGTTGGGAAGTGGAGGCGGGGATATTTTCGTTTATCATTTTCTGGTAAACTTCTTCCTGGCTGATATCAACGCCATCCCGATAGGTTTTATTGCCAAAAATAACACAGGCAGGTACCACCGTAATATCCAACTCCTGCATTAAATCTGGTGGCAGGTCGGCAGTGCTGTCTGTTACAACCTTAACCGTCAATTGTATACACTCCCTTTTAGAACGGCTACTTTTCGGCCTCTAAAACGGTCACCGCCAGTGCACCAGGTCCGGCATATGTCCCCAGCACCGGGCTGATTGTTGACAAGTATATCTTCTCCTTAGGGATGAGTGGGCTGAGGAGTTCGGTTAGTTTTTCGACATCTTCGGGTGTAGTGCAATACTCTACGGCTAGCTTTTCGATATTGGGGAATTTGGCTACAAAACTATGTATGTATTCCATGCCAGCTGATTTGGAACGCCTCTTGGTCAGGGGAGCAATTTCGCCATCCTTTACGGTGAGTATCTGTTTGATGGATAACATGGCACCCAGCAGTCCCCGCGCTTTGCCGATGCGTCCTCCCTTTGCCAGGTATTTAAGGGTTTCAAAATAGATGACCATATGTGAACGGGGGATTCTCTTGTTAACTCAATCCATAACTTCAT
>DAOVXW010000031.1 GCA_030635945.1 Dehalococcoidia bacterium | reverse complement strand
TCGGCGTTAATGCCCTATCCCGCTACCGGTATCAAACTGGAGGATATACAGAAATTCACTGAACTGCTGCTGGCTTCCGGAGCCGAGATAAGCGAGATTAATACCGTCAGGAAACACCTGTCCCGCATAAAAGGAGGGCAACTGGGCTTCTATTTTTCCCCATCAACAATTATCTCTCTGATATTGTCCGACGTAATCGGCAATGACCTTTCGGTCATCGCCTCCGGGCCCACCTACCCGGATACGACAACCTTCTCAGATGTCTGCAATGTACTTATAAAATACGATTTGTTATCCACAGCTCCTGAAAGGGTGCTTGATCACCTTGAAAAAGGCTGCTGGGGAAAGGTTGCCGAAACAGCCAAGAGCCTGGATAACTGTTTCAACCACATAATCGGTGATAACAGGCTGGCTCTGGAAGCTATGTTGATTAAAGCACAAGAAACAGGGTTCACCCCCCACCTGGTTACTGCCGAACAGAAGGGGGACGCTACTGATGCTGCCCTTAAAAGGGCAGATGAGATACTGAAAACAGAATATGCCGGTTATGACGCTTTAATTATCGGCGGCGAAACAACCCCCAGACTTCCCGCCCCGGCCGGCAGAGGAGGCCGCAACCAGCATTATGCTGCCGTATCTATGCTGGCAATGGAGGGGTACCACAGCCAGTGGCTGGTCGCCAGCGTCGGTAGCGATGGCTCAGACTTCCTGCCGGATGTTGCCGGTGCCATTGTAGACGGCAATTCTCTGGTTAAAGCTAAAACCAGCGAATTAAATATTAAAGCCTATCTTGACAGGTATGACAGTAATACATTGCTTAACCAGATTGGCAACTCACTTGTAGTAACAGGTAATACCGGCACCAATGTCGGTGATTTAATGCTGTATCTGTTGAAGTAAATTGGTAAAATCCATTAACCTTTATTTAATTCACCATTTAAAGATAATCCATAATACTTGTAAAACCTGCCGGATAGTGTAAAATAATGCAACCCGTTTTTAGTAAAGTTATACTAAAAGAGATAACGATAAGGGAGCAGTAATAACATGAACTTTAACCAACTTGCCTGGGGCGCCCTATGTTTCTACTACAGGTCGGCTGGCGATTATAGGTACTGCAAGATTATGCAGGATACCTCTTTCATTTCCAAGTTGAGAGAAGCGCCCATGGATATCAATATCAAGGAGTTTGAAGAAAAATTAATCCTGAGTCATATAAATATTGAAAACTACGACCTGTTAATCGGCAATAATTTGGCCAGACAAGTTCTGGCGGAGATAGTTAAACTACAGCCGGAGATGGCTTTACTTAAAGACGTCACCCTGCTGGATTGCGACCTCTCAAACAGCGATTTAACGGATGATATAACTAAAGTATACCAGAGCCTTTACTCTATAAATGGCTTATGGCTGACAGGTGTATCAAAGATAGCCCACCTGCTAAACGATAGGTTGTTTGCATTACTGAACCTTGACATATCAAGCCATTTCAATCTACTGGGCGGCACCACCAATCTGTTGCAGTGGTTAAAAATAACCCAGCAGAATATGCAGGAAGTTACCACAAGCTTCAGGGAACAGGGATTTTCCGGTTCACCGGAGCAGTTTCTTTCAGACAAGCTCACATACAGTGAGCATGGTTGTCAAAAATCTCTGGTTAAATTCCTGGATGAGTACTTCTGGATACGCTTCGGGGATAATCTGCCAATCCCACCCAAATGGGCACCACCCTTCATCCCCGAAAAAGAATAAACAACCAGCGCATAAATGTTTATTGCTAATGATTATCTCTCGATAGTCTTTATTGGCACTCTTTCTTCAAAGCTTGTGCCATTTGCCTGCCCAAGTTGCCGGCATCTGTTACTAATTTGGTATTTTCCCGGACATCCCCAATCTTATTGGCATAGCCATTGACGACAAATATTCTATCTTCTCCTATATTAAAAAACCAGTTGGTAAATTGCTTTAACGTATGTAGTGTATCCTCTATCCCTTCCTGCTCAGCGACAATTATAATGCCCACAGCTTTAGCCTTATATTTCTGGTCGTGTTTGTAAGGAAAGTAGTGGCGGTCGATAAATGCTTTCATCTGGGCTGGGACATTGTACCAGTAAACCGGAGTTGCCAGTATAACCCCATCCGCTTCACGGAATTTATCCATAATCCAGCCCGCATCGTCCTGCTGCAGGCAGGCTTTATAAGAGGCGCAATTATCATGCCCCAGGCATGGCTTAACATCATATTCACCGAGGTTAATCTTCTCGGTATCCACTCCTAGTTTGGCTGCTTCTTCAAGAGCTTTATCAACCAGGTAATTGGTATTACCTTCCTGCCTCGGGCTACCAACTATGGTCACTATTTTCACTGCTTCCCCCCTTTTTTCCAGAGTATAACACACCGCATCGTTAACAGTTTGATAGCCAGCCCGGCAACTGCTAAACTTACTGAACAATTCAATTCTGGCAGGATAATTATGGTCGTAGTTACCGGTGGCACCGGGCATATAGGCAACGTCCTTGTTCGTCAGCTGCTGGCAAGGGGCGAGAAGGTAAGGGCGGTAATACCACCCGCCGAAGACACAACCCCCCTTAAAGGGCTTAAGGTGGAGATGGTCGAAGGCGATGTCTGTAATATTAGCTCCCTTATACAGGCTTTCAAGGGCAGTAAAATCGTATATCATCTGGCCGGTATAATATCAATCCTGCCGGGCAGGGATAGACTGCTGGATCAGGTAAATGTTGCCGGGACCCAGAATGTGGTAAAAGCCTGCCTTGAAACAGGCGTTCAGAGACTGGTATATACCAGCTCCATCCACGCTATTGAAGAGCCGCCTAACGGCACCATGATAGACGAAACATTCCCCTGCAATCCCGATAGAGTGCCGCAGGGTTACGGCAGAAGCAAAGCCCGGGCTACCCTGGCTGTGCTTGACGGGGTAGAGCAGGGGCTTGATGCGGTGATAGTCCACCCGACTGGGGTCATAGGCCCTAATGATTACAGGATATCCGAGATGGGGCAGTTGATGATAGATTTCGTTAATGGCAACGTCAAAGTCTACATAGACGGTACATACGACTTTGTTGATGTCCGTGACGTGGCAAGGGGTATTATTCTTGCCGGCGAAAAAGGGCAAAGCGGTGAGAGATATATCCTGCCCGGCGAGCAGATCAGCGTCCGACAGTTAATGCTAATGCTGCAGGAGATAAGCGGAATAAAGGCACCTTCCTTAAAGATACCTTTATGGTTAGGCCGAATAGCAGCCGGCTTTTCACCTCTTTACTATCGACTAGCAAAAACGAAACCCCGTTTCACCTCCTATTCTATTGATGTACTGTGCAGCAACTCTCTGATATGTTCCGAGAAAGCCCGCCGCAAACTCGGCTTCACGGCTCGCCCGGCAAGGCAATCCATCAGCGATGCCGTCTCCTGGTTCAGGGAAAACGGCTATATCAATCCCGGGCAAAAGCTCAACCACCGGAGCAGCCATGAGTGAGCGGGCTTTTTTTGATATTCTCCTCGTCAGCTGGTTCGTACTGGCACTGGCAATATTCATTACCCTGTTCTTTATTTCCGCTCCATATGGCCGTCACACGCGTCGCGGATGGGGAGCAGCCATCAACAATAAACTGGGCTGGGTAATCATGGAAGCACCGGCTCCGATCGTATTTTTTGCATTCTTCGTGCTCGGTGACAATAGAATCACCATCAGCATGCTGGTATTTCTCGCCCTGTGGTTACTGCACTATATACACCGCGCTTTTATCTATCCCTTCGGGCTGCAGTCTACCACCAACCGCATGCCGCTATTTATTATTATTTCGGCTGTTCTTTTCAATACGGTAAACGGGTATTTAAACGGCCGCTATATTTTTACTTTTTCCGCCGGTTATCCAAATGAATGGCTTATTGACCCGCGCTTTATAGCTGGTTTGATGCTCTTCATTGCCGGGTTTGCCATCAACCGCCAGTCCGACAACACGCTACGCCAACTACGCCAACCCGATGAATATTGTTATAAGGTATCAAGCAGCGGGTTGTTTCGCTGGATATCCTGCCCCAACTATCTGGGTGAAGTTATGATATGGAGCGGCTGGGCGATGGCGACATGGTCATTACCCGGGCTGGCTTTCGCCGTCTGGACGTTTGCCAACCTTGCTCCCAGGGCACGGGCGCATCACCTGTGGTATCGCAAGCAATTCGCAGATTATCCACCGGAGCGCAAGGCGTTGCTGCCAAAGGTATGGTAGCTGTGGTCGGATTGGCAAGTAATTAAATCCGAACAGGAGTACTACCTATTAAATGAAGAGAAAACTGGTTGCCATTATATCAACCGTAATTGCCAGCTTTATTTTTGGTTATCTTTTTATGTTAAGTCTGCTTATAGGTTTTCTGGCAAGTAAATACGTGGCGGGTGGGTCAGCCGGAAAACAGGGTAAATTTAAATCAATCGTAATACCTTTCAGAAGATGGAGGGTTCACCTGCACCACTGGCTTTATTCACTCTGGCTGATAGGCTTCAGCTCTTTAACAGGCATGTACTTTCTAACTCCGTTAATAACCTATGGATTGCTGGGTGGATCAGCTTTCCAGGGTGTCTATTGTTATGGCGACTGGCATATAATTTTTATCAGCAAATATAAAACCAAAACCGATGTATCTCAAAAGATTGGAAGCTGATTTCGTCTTTTTAAGGTATAGCTAATACAGAAAAAGCTACTTCTTGGTTATGGAAAGCTGTTCTTCTCTACGCCCATCCATTAAGTGCCGTATTGCCATCAGGGGATGCTTGTATATCATACGCGGACCGGAGTAACGCATTAAGATTCTGATCTTCTGCCGCATTTCGGGCCTATAGCAATGCACCGGGCACCGGGCACAGGTTGCCTTGCCTTCTCCAAAGGGGCATTGCTCAAGCTTTTTACGGGCATATTCCAGTAATACCTCGCATTCCGGGCATAATTCGTCAGCGGAATGGTGTTTATGGCAGTAAATGGTTATCATCACCGCCACTGTTTTAATTTCACGGCTGATTCTGGGATTCTTATTTTTCATAACAATTTAATTAATTTGTGATTGTATACTTGATAAAAGGGTTGGCAGCATCAATAAAGGCGAAATTACCCATAATTGGGTTTGATTATACTACCAAAACAATAATCTGCGTCAATCCCCCCTTATCCAACCTATTCGCTCCTATTTTGTGCTGGAATTGGGGTATGTGGTCAAAGTTCATCATTTCATCCGAATATAACTACCAAGCGTTATGATGGACTCTCTCTTCATTATACCTGTCCGCCGGCAGCTTATCTTCGGCCGGGAATCCTATGGCAACCAATGACAACGGCATAACACTGGCCGGCAGCCCGAACAGTTTCTTGATATCTACAATTCGTTCTTCTCTTGGATAGATACCCAACCACACCGCCCCCAACCCCTGGGCATGAGCCGCCAGCAGAATATTTTCAGTAGCCGCCGAGCAATCCTCAACCCAGTAACCCGGATGCGTTTCTATATCGGTATCGGCACAGATCAGGATGGCAAGGGGTGCTTTATACAGCATCTGTGAATAGGGATGAAACTTCGGTATCGCATCCAGAATCTCGTGGTCTGTTACAACAATGAAGTGCCAAGGTTGCTGGTTTCCCGCCGATGGCGCCGCCATGGCTGCTTTAAGCAGTTTTTCTGTATAGCCGACAGGGATATTTTTAGCAACATATTTTCTGATACTTCGGCGGGAGGTGATAGCCTCATATGCTTCCATAATATAACTCCTCTGATTAATACATCAATCTAGTATTAGGATACATCAATTTTTATCCAAATAAAAAGCACGGTACTCCCAAACCTTTAATTCTGGTGTTCATTTATAACTAGAAATGGGATACAGAGAGGTAAGTTAAAGAAGAATGTAACTTATGAATTCATTAAAAGGAGGGGTCTGATTATTGAGTGAATTGATATCGGTTACTTGCAATCACAGCAGGACGGTTCGCGGCCGGTTAATGCTGCCTTCATCATGGCTGACGCACATCCCGCACCGCTATTGACTGTAATTGCCGCCGTCGGGCAGTTAATCTGACAGGCACCGCATTCAATGCAGGCTTCCCCATTGATTACCTCTGCTTTGCCATTATTTGCGCCAAAGACATTATGCGGACATACAATCCAGCACATTTCGCAGCCAATACATAATTCCGGAATATATACAAGTGTGTTTATGCATTCTTTATTCATTAATCGCCCCTAATCATTATACTAGCACAAGCACAATAAACAATAAAATCCCGGCTGCGAATAGCCCTGCCATCCAGCGTATATAGCGGTACATCTCCCTTCTTACACCGCTCACCGATGTAATTGGGGTGGATCCGGTAAAGTTCAGGGCGAAAAAAGCCGTTACGGGTGGCATAGCCAGAATATATACAAGTGCACCTCCGACTTGTCTCCACCAGCTCGCATCTGCATTTTGAAATATATGTAGCATTACAAAAATAATGGCTACGGCACCACCTAACAGAAATCCCTTGCTGCTGAATTCCTTTGTCGGGATAAGCGGAAGTAGAATAGGAAAAAGAACTACGCCTGCCACTATTGCGGCGATTCCAGCGGAAGCTGTAAGCCAGCCGTCAACAAAAAACAAAACCATAGCCACAACCAGCATTGGCAGTAACAGATGTACTAATTCAATCGGAATAAGGACAAGGCGGTCAGCCAGATTAAACTGCACCCTTCTCATCTCAGGCGTGGCGATATGCGTTTTCAGATATTCGGCTAAATCCGATGCACGCACCGGTCCGTATTCTACTTTAAAACCCGCTTGTTTCCTGACTTTGTGTGCCGCCACGCCGGTTGCACCCAGTTGGGGCAAGATGATTGTGCTATGCTTAACCACGTCTTTAAGATGGACATTTTGGATACGTTTAACCAGTTCATCCGTGCCGAAAGTCCCTT
>DAOVXW010000116.1 GCA_030635945.1 Dehalococcoidia bacterium | reverse complement strand
TGCCATCGGAGTTTCAAAGCAGACTGGAAAATGTTGACGTAGTTGTAGAGGACTATCCGACATCAAGGCAACTGGGTGGTAATAAAGTGGGTGAACGGATGCATTTACTGGGACTTTATGAAGGCGTACCCCAGTCCAGGCGTGGCAGTCATTATGGTATGGTCGTGCCGGATAAAATAACTATTTTTCAAAAATCAATTGAAGCGATAGCCCGCACCGATAAAGAAATTGAAATGGAGATACAAAAGGTAGTGCGCCACGAGATAGCCCATCACTTCGGCAGCAGTGAGGAAACATTGCGCAGGCTGGAATCAGACTAGGCAAGACATAATAAATGGAAGAACTTATTGTTTATTAACGCAGCGTATAACCTGCCGGATTTTATAAGCTATTGAATCAACTGGTATTCCTCCGGATTTACATAACCTGCCCGCTATTATTTAAACGCAAGGCTATTATTCTTCGGGGATGTTGGGTGGTGTTGAAATAAAGCTCTACTGCGAAGGCGATTTGTGAACTTTTTGAACAACTGGTAAAATAAACAAATGCGGCGCATTCGTCTAGCGGCCTAGGACACCGCCCTCTCAAGGCGGAGATCACCGGTTCGAATCCGGTATGCGCTACCAATCAAAACTATTCCACACCCGGAAATTCAATTGTTTTTAGAGTTGCCCGTTACACATTAGAAGTAGTAGGTTCGAGTCCCCTAAGGTGGAGCTGAGGTATCAATATATCTCACAACCCCTCTCTCCTATCCCAAGCCACTTCTTCTAAGCGTTTTACGCTCAAAAAAAGCTAGCATTTTGCTACTTACTTATTCAATCTGGCCCCAGTCTTCTGTGAAAAAACTTCTCATCTCGAATCGGTTGCTATTCCCTCTCTTTGATTAAGGACTCAACCACCGACGGGTCGGCCAGGGTGCTGAGGTCACCTAACTCACCGGTATTACCGGCGGCAATCTTGGTTAAAATTCTTCTCATAATCTTGCCGCTTCTGGTCTTGGGCAGGGAATCAGCGAATTGAATCCTGTCCGGTTTGGCAATAGGCCCTATCTCCTTGCGGACATGAGACTCCAGCTCTTTCTTAAAGGCATCAGATTTTTCCGCATCGGCTTTCAGGGTAACAAAGGCATATATCCCCTGCCCCTTTATCTTATGCGGCATGCCCACTACCGCAGCCTCTGTCACCTGCCTGTGTGATACGAAGGCGCTTTCAACTTCGGCCGTACCTATGCGATGACCCGAAACATTGATAACGTCATCTATACGGCCCATTAACCAGTAATAACCATCTTCATCAATCCTGGCTCCATCTCCGGTGGTATATACACCGGGAAATTGAACGAAGTAGGTCTTTTTAAATCTTTCCGGGTCTCCATAGACGCGGCGCATCAAACCGGGCCATGGTTTTTTTATCACCAGATAACCACCTTCATTCGTATCGGCAATAGAACCATCTCCTCTGAATACCGCCGGTTCAATGCCGGGCATAGGCAGGGTCGCTGAACCCGGTTTTAAGGGAGTAGCCCCGGGCAGAGGAGATATCAATATACCGCCCGTCTCTGTTTGCCACCCAGTGTCCAGGACCGGGCATCTCTCTTTGCCTATTATGGTGTAATACCACATCCAGACTTCGGGATTTATAGGTTCGCCAACTGTGCCCAGTATACGCAGGGAACTTAAATCATGTTTGTCTGGCCACCAGTTTCCTTCCCTCATTATTGTCCGTATAGCCGTGGGAGCTGTGTAGAAAAGGCTGACCTTGTACTTTTCAATGACACTCCAGAACCTATCCGGATGCGGATAGGTGGGAACTCCTTCGAATATTAAGCTCGTGGCGCCCAGAGCCAAAGGTCCGTAGACGATATAGCTGTGGCCGGTTATCCAACCGATATCAGCCGTGCACCAGTAGATATCCTCTTCTTTAACATCAAATATCCAATTGAAGGTTTGCATGCAGTACAGCAGGTAGCCAGCCTGGGTATGAAGAACGCCCTTCGGTTTTCCGGTGGTGCCACTGGTATATAATATGAATAGAGGGTCTTCAGAATCCATTACCTCGGGTTCGCAATATGGTTTTATATCACTGGCTGCCATTTCGTCTTCATACCAGTAGTCGCGGCCTTCCTTCATAGCTATCCGGATATCAGCTCTCTTTACTACGATAACATGCGTTACATCGGGGCAGCTTTCAAGGGCATTATCGGCATTGTCCTTGCTCCTTATCATTTTACCGCCTCTATGATAACCATCGACACAAATGAGCATATTTGATTGGCTGCCAAGCATCCTGTCCATTAGCGAATCGGCGCTTAAGCCACCGAAAACAACATTGTGGATAGCGCCAATCCTGGCGCAGGCCAGTATAGCAATAGGCAATTCTGGAATCATAGGTAAATAAATAGATATCCGGTCGCTTTTCTTGATACCATGTTTTTTCAGTACATTGGCAAATTTGTTCACTCTGTTGTAAAGCTCCTGGTAGGTTAGGGTGCCGCTATCACCGAGGTCTCCCTCCCAGATAAATGCCGTTTTATTCTTTCTCCAGGTTTTAATGTGTCTGTCCAGGCAGTTATAAGAGACATTAAGTTTGCCCCCCAAGAACCATTCATGTTTACCCTGCTTAAAGTCTTCAACAAGCACTTTGTCCCACTTTTGATACCAGTCTATCTTTTCTGCCATCTCGCCCCAGAATCTCTCTGTATCATTAATGGACCTTTCATAAATTTCTTTATACTGGTCCATGCTCTTTACGTGGGCTTTCCTGCTCAGCCCTTTCGGAGGATCCAATACCCTCTTCTCGGACATCATCGAGGCGATGGTTTTTGATTCTTCCATGCGGGGCTCCTTCTAAAATAAGCACAGCTTTTTATGCTATGGCTGCTCGTTGAATGATATATTGGTATCTTTTTATGGTTATACCGCTGCGAGGCAGATCTATTTTATCTGTTAAAAAAGTATGGTTTATGATGCCGGCAGGGATGAATATTCCTCCAAAGATTAATCTTGCGAAGTAACACCCAGCAACTGATGGTAAGCTTCTCTTAATCTTTTAGCCACTACACATGCTACTGCCGCATTAACCTTGTATAACATATTGTGGTCGGAATCGAACAGGTCTCTCAAATCCTCTACATCCCAGGTTAGTACCTTTGTATTCTTCAGGGCTTTTACCGTGGCCGTGCTTGTGAATGGAGGTATCAATGCTGACCAGCCAAAGACTTTGTAATCGGAGGCAGCCTGCACCTGGCGTTGGGATAGCGGGCCTACCTCGAGAATAAATCCTACGAGGCCATCTTCAATCAGATAGATCTTGTCGACTTTCTGATCCTGTTTGCATATAACCGTTCCCTCTTCAAATACCTCGACGTTGCATATATTCACAATCGAATCAAGT
>DAOVXW010000065.1 GCA_030635945.1 Dehalococcoidia bacterium | reverse complement strand
TTAAAGGCCAAGGAACTTGAGCAATTAGCCAGCGAAGTCAGGCAGGCGTTGATAAACAGGGTAACCCTTAATGGCGGTCACTTGGCTTCAAACCTGGGGGTAGTCGAGCTTACCATAGCCTTACACAGGGTATTCAATAGCCCACAGGATAAGGTTATATGGGATGTCGGGCATCAATCCTACACTCACAAATTATTAACCGGCAGGTTGCAGCAGTTTGATACGCTGCGGCAATACGATGGCATATCCGGTTTTACCAGCCGTGATGAAAGCGAGCACGATCCATTCGGCAGCGGACATGCCAGCACTTCGGTTTCAGCAGCCCTGGGCATGGCAACGGCTCGCGATCTCGATAAGGACGACTTCCACGTTATCGCCATAATCGGTGACGGCGCAATCACCGGCGGTATGGCCTTAGAGGCATTCAATAATGCGGCAAACCTAGGTTCCAAGCTAATCGTTATCCTTAACGATAACGGAATGTCAATTTCACCTACTGTCGGCGCTCTTTCAAAGATGCTCAATAAAGTTCGCTTTGACCGCCGTTACTACTGGGCGAACAAAGAGAGCAAACGAGTGGTCAACTCACTACCAATGGGTAACAAGCTGTGGCTCATAGGTGAGCAGATAAAGAGCGGAGTTAAAGGATTGATAATGCCCACAGTACTGTGGGAGGAGTTCGGTTTCGCCTATATGGGTCCTTTCGACGGACACAATATCAACCAGCTTGAAATGGCCTTATCACAAGCAAGGGATAAAAGCCGTAAGCCAACCCTCATTCATATCGTTACTACCAAGGGCAAAGGTTATGCCCCGGCAGAAGGGGATGCCGTTTACTTTCACGGCGTATCCCCCAGGAAAAGCGGCACTAAACAGGTGCCGACATACAGCGAGATCTTTGCCCAGACAACACTTCGCCTGATGCGTAATAACCAAAAGATAGTGGTTATTACCCCGGCTATGCCTGAAGCAAACTTTCTCTCAATTATCCAGGAAGAGTTCCCGGATCGCGTCTTTGACGTCGGCATTTGCGAACAGCATGCTGTTACCTTTGCTGCCGGACTGGCCACTCAGGGTTATATACCTGTAGTAGCCATATATTCCACTTTCCTGCAGCGTGCTTTTGACCAGATAATCCATGATGTCTGCCTGCAGGATTTAAAGGTAGTTTTTGCTTTAGACCGCGGTGGTATCGTCGGTGATGACGGCAAAACGCACCAAGGTGCTTTTGACCTTTCGTATCTTTCTCTCATTCCTAATCTGATTGTAGCAGCGCCCAGAGATGAAAACGAGCTCCAGCACATGCTCTATGCGGCAGTAGAGACAAAACACCCCATGGCGATAAGATATCCGCGTGGCTCCGGCACCGGGGTGGAAATGGATACAGAGTTTCATTCTATTTCGACGGGTAAAGCAGAAATATTAAGACATGGCGATGATGTCGCCATACTTGCCCTCGGAGTTACGGTAGAACCTGCCCTTGAAGCCGCCCGTGAGCTATCGGACAAGGGGATCGAGGCTACAGTTGTAAACAGCCGTTTCGTCAAACCCCTTGACTCCGAACTGATAAAGGAAATTGTCTGCCGTATTAAATATATAGTTACTGTCGAGGAGAACGTGCTCATTGGTGGCTTCGGCAGCATGGTCGTCAGTCTTCTGCAGCAAGCCGGGTTGAGCGATGTTCGAGTGAAGAGCATTGGCATTGCGGATGAGTTTGTTGAGCATGGGACGCAACCTATCCTTCGGGAAAAGTATAACCTTGATGTGAAAGGTATAGTCCGCCAGACCCTTGTTCTATTAAATAAAGCCGAATCAGATTCAAAAACAGAAATCCATACAAAGACAAAAGCATCCCTGATATAATATGTTATTATGGATATAATGCTTACCAAACATAGCAGAAGCCGAACTTCATACATCAGGTGCACCATACACCTGATGCCTTATATAAGCCCACAGGGAAAGATTTGAATGAATAAGCTAACTATAAGGGATATAGAGGTTACCGGTAAAAGGATTCTGGTAAGGGTTGACTTTAATGTCCCGTTGGATTACAACACCGGGGAAATAACGGACAACGGTCGAATTAAAGCAACGCTTCCCACTATTGATTACCTTATCGAAAACGGCGCTAGGGTTATTTTATGTTCCCATCTGGGGCGCCCGGGGGGTAAGGTTTTAAATGAATTAAGCCTAGCAGTTGTAGCCAGACGTCTTTCTAAAATACTGAGGCAGACGGTAGAGATTACCGATGACTGCATTGGCCCAGAAGTCGAAGAAAAAGTGGCATCTTTGAAAAACGGCGATGTTCTGCTTCTGGAAAACCTGCGCTTTCATGACGAAGAGGAAAAAGGCGACCCCTCATTCGCCAGAGCTTTAGCCCGGCTGGGTGATATATTTGTTAACGACGCCTTCGGCACTTCTCACCGATCTCACGCTTCTATAGTCGGCATTACCCGTTACCTGCTGTCAGTATCTGGTTTATTACTGGAAAAGGAAATTAATGCCCTAGGCAGTGTTCTTGAGAACCCGTTGCATCCTTTCGCCGTGCTTCTTGGCGGCGCCAAGGTAAGTGACAAGGTCGGTATGCTGGATAACATTATGGGTAAAGTGGACTCCATTATCATCGGCGGCGGTATGGCAGCCACCTTTTTGAAAGCTAAATCTTACGATGTAGGATTATCATTGCTTGACGATTCAGTTGATACCGCTGCCGATTTAATAGAAAAAGCATCAAATAATGGTGTTCGGCTTGTATTGCCCGATGATGTACTTATCGCTGGTAAAATCAGTAATCGTGCCTGGGTAAAAAACGTTTCAATAGAAGATATCCCCAGAAATAAGCGCATTGTAGATATCGGGGCTTTAACCATAAGCAACTTCACAAAAGAGCTTGAGAAGTGCCGAACTGTCTTCTGGAACGGACCTATGGGTATATACGAGATTGCCAGATTCAGTGAAGGAACCAGAGCAATGGCAAATATCATAGCCAACCTGAATGCTACCACCATTATCGGTGGCGGCTCTACTTCCGAAATAGTAACCGAAATGAAACTGGCTGAAAAAATGACCTTTGTATCAACCGGCGGTGGAGCCTCTCTTAGATTCCTGAGTGGAGAAACTTTACCTGGAATTGAAGTATTGCTGGATAAAAAGGCTGAAATTAAACCAGCAGGCAGCCTTTAATATTAATTTACATAACGGAGAGTAATTATTAAATATGGATAATCTTGATTTAATTAAAGCATTATCCAGAGCATCTGCAAGTAAAATCGTGTTGCTTGTTATCGATGGGCTTGGCGGCATACCGAATCCCGATACCGCTAAAACCGAACTGGAAACCGCCCGTACGCCCAACCTCGATGCGTTGGTGGCCAGGGGAATATGCGGTCTCAGTGATCCGATAGGTCCCGGGATAACTCCCGGCAGTGCACCGGGGCACCTGGCTCTATTCGGCTATGACCCGCTTACTTTCCAAATCGGGCGTGGCGCACTAGAAGCACTGGGTATCGACTTTGACCTTGAACCGGGAGATATAGCTGCCCGCGGCAACTTCTGCACTATAGATAAAGACGGGCTGGTTACCGACCGCCGCGCAGGCCGTATTCCAACAGAAGAGAGCAATAGGCTATGCCAGTTGCTTGACGGAATAGAGATAGACGGAGTTAGAATCATAATCCGTCCGGTTAAAGAGCACCGTCTGGTCGCTATCTTTCGAGGTGATGGCCTCAGCGCCGATATAAGCGATTCCGACCCGCAGCAAACAGGAGTAACCGCCAGAGATATTGCAGCCCTCAATCAGCAAGCCAGCCGTATGGCTGATATCACCAACCGCTTTGTAGCCCGGGCGAAGGAAATCCTGGTCGGCCGCCAGCCGGCAAATATGATTCTGCTGCGTGGATTCTCAAAGAAACCTCGGTTTCCCTCTATGACCGATATTTATAAACTAAAAGCTGCTGCAATCGCCACCTACCCTATGTACCGCGGACTGGCTAAAACCGTCGGCATGGATATCTTAAAAACGGGGCAAACAATGGAAGATGAATTGCTGACACTGAAGCAAAACTTCAAACAATACGACTTCTTTTTTATCCATATTAAAGAAACCGATGCCGCCGGCGAGGACGGTGATTTCAATAGAAAGGTCGCCTCGCTGGAGCATATTGATAGATTACTACCAGAGCTTACAAGGCTTGAACCCGATGTTATCGTGGTTACCGGAGACCATTCGACGCCAGCAATCCTCAAGGGTCATAGCTGGCATCCGGTGCCTGTTCTGTTGTATTCCAGCTATTGCCGCCCCGATGGGGTGGGCAGGTTTTCAGAAAAAGCCTGTATTACCGGCGGATCAGGAAAAATACCAGCAGCCGATATAATGCCTCTGGCAATGGCTAACGCCTTAAAACTGGATAAATTTGGTGCTTGACATAATGAGAACACCATTTATTGCTGCCAACTGGAAGATGAACACCACCGTCAGCGAGGCGGCTGCATTGACTCATGCCATACTCGTTGCCATTGACCGGATAGATGGCGTGTTAAAGTTTATCTTCCTACCTTTTATCTCCCTTGCAGTTTTAAAGAAAATTATAAGGGTTAGTTCCCTGAAATTTGGTGTCCAGAACATGATCTTCGATTAAAAGGGCG
>DAOVXW010000032.1 GCA_030635945.1 Dehalococcoidia bacterium | reverse complement strand
AATCATCCGGATCTATATTTAATTCTTCAAAGGGAATCCCAGCTTTTGTTACAAGATATAATCTAAGTTGAGCCCAGGCCTTAATAACGTTGACAAAAATATTCTCAGCTTCATTTTCTTCTCTAGCAATACGCAAAGATTCAAGGACTCTTTCTTTAAAAGAAGGATGCAATCGGAGAGCCTGCCCTCTAAGTTTTTATCCGGCAGGCTTTTTGCTACAAGGCTGTCAAGGTGTTCACGGATAAAATCATCAAGAGTTTCCTTTAGGGAAGAAATGTTTTCAGTCGAAAGATAGGCATTGAAGATTTCGCGGTTCTCGCTGTTTTCAAAATATTCAGGCATTATACTGCTGGACAAAGTTTTTAACTCCGGGTGCTGAAGCAGAAGCGATAGATAGTATTCCTCGCGCGGATTTGAAGTAAGTATATTATGACTGGGTGCAGCAGCTACCTTATTACCTTTATTAAAAGATTTACCGTGGTTACGTTCTGCAGCTTTGTTTTTGAAGATCATTTGTAGCTGGTTTGGAGTTATATCAGCTAACCTTGCTAACTTCTGAAAATAATGTGATTTACGTATTAAATCATTCATCTGGCTAATAATGGGCAACAGCCTGTCTACCGCCAGGGATTTATCGCGGGCGGTATTGAGGTCAAGCCCTGCAGTTACACGGTCAAAGGTATAATCCATAACCGGTATTGCTTCATTTATAAGGCTTTGCCAGGTATCTTTTGATTCACGGATAACATCATCCGGGTCTCTGCCTTTGGGCAGTATGGCAACCTTTACCTCGGCGCCCAGGCTGTTTTCAAAGATAATGCCTCTCAGCGCAGCCTCTTCACCGGCGGTATCGGCATCCAGAGCGAGAACTATATTTTTAGACAGCTTTTTCAGGTTGCTTACCTGCCTGTCTGCAATTGCAGTCCCCATTGAAGCGATTACGTTACCAAATCCGTTATCATGGGCGGCGATAACGTCCATGTAACCCTCAACGATAACAGCCATATCCTGCTGGCGGATGGCTTCCCTTGCAAGGTCTATTCCATAGAGGCAGCTGCTCTTGTAAAATAATGGTGTATCGGGAGAATTTGTGTATTTGGGCATAGAATCATCCAGTACCCTGGCGCCGAAGCCGATTGTTCTACCCTTGGCATCATTTATAGGGAACATCAGCCGGTTGCGGAAGCGGTCATGGCTGGCTGCGGATTCTACCTCTATAATCAAACCGGCGGTAATAAGCTCGGCTTCTGTATAATCTCTTTCCATAAGATATTGACGGAGGGAATCCCAGCTGTTGGGGCTATAGCCCAGGTTGAAAGCGTTGACGGATTGATTCGATATTCCCCTCCTGGTTATATAACTTCTCGTCTTTTCGGCAGATGGCGAGGTTAATAATAGCTGATGAAAATAATCAGCCGATAATTCGTTAATCCTGTATAGCCTATCGTTCTTTTCTTTATCCGTTGCCTGCCCGGCTCTTGAGGGAAGGGTAACGCCAGCTATTTCGGCGGTGTGTCTCAGAACCTCACCGAAGTCCAGCCCTTCCTTCTTCATAATAAGCGAAAAGACATCGCCGCCGGTATTGCAAGCACCAAAACAATGCCAACTCTGCTGTTCCGGATAGATGAAAAAAGAGGGATGCTTCTCGCTGTGAAATGGACATATAGCCTTGAAGTTTCGCCCCGATTTTGTCAGGGTGGTGTACTGGCTGGCAACATCTACAATATCTGTTTTTTGCTTGACTTCGTCAATAACGCTCATATAACTAAATTATACTACTTTTCACTTTGTTAATCCTGTCTAAATAAGTAAGCGGAAAAAATACATATGGTTTATTTTAAATAAAATAGTCTATAATGTCAGCTTTTTAGCCAGATTCAAAGCATACTGGTCGGTCATGCCGGCGATATAATCAACAACCCTGCGTTCCAGCTCTGTGTCGTGAAGGAGATATTCGGCAGGCATTTCATTTTCATGTTCGATAAAATAATTAAAGAGCCGACGAACCATCTCTCTGGCTCTTTCCGATTCGGAACGGGATGATACTCTTTTATAAACATTATCAAAGAGGAACTGGCGCAAGCTGTTGGCGGCATCTGTTACCTTTTGACCCATACATATAGCGGGCTTGCTGTCGAAGTTGACAAAGCCGCTTACTTCCCAGGAGTTTTCTATGATATCGCATATCATTGTGTTTACTCTTTCGCGGTGAGAATAACCCAGTATTTTAGTAGCTGATTTCGGAAGGCTGTCGTCATTAATAATGCCTGCCCTTACTGCATCCACGATATCGTGATTTATATAAGCGACGGCGTCAGCAATCTTGCATATATCGCCCTCAAGGGTGCCGGCCCTGGTCCAGTTATGGCCAAAGATATCCTCGCCTGACTTTGAGTGGTTCAGTATACCGTCCCTTACTTCACAGGTGAGGTTCAAACCCTGACCATTTTTCTCCAGAAGGTCGACGACGCGCAGGCTCTGTTCGTAGTGCCTGAATCCTCCGTGGTATAAATCGTTAAGGGCGTCCTCGCCTATGTGGCCGAAGGGGGTATGCCCCAGGTCGTGCCCAAGGCTGATAGCTTCGGCGAGGTCTTCATTAAGGTTAAGAGAGCGGGCAAGCGTCCGCGCCAGCTGAGTTACCTCAAGGGTATGGGTGAGCCGGGTAACGTAATGGTCGCCGGGGGGAGCAATAAAGACCTGCGTTTTGTGCTTCAGGCGGCGGAAAGACTTGCTGTGAATGATGCGGTCACGGTCACGCTGGAAAGCTGTGCGTATCGGGCATGGATCCTCATATATCAACCTTCCCTGCGATAGGCTGTTTCTAGCCGCATAGGGGGAGAGATTGGACTCCCTTTCCTCAATAAACTGGCGTATATTGAGCCGGTTAATCATTTAGTTTTAAGTTTCGCCTCTGCCTTGGCGATTATAGCCCGTACAGAACCTATAACATCCGGGTTTACCGAAACAGATGTAATACCCCAGGAGACCAGTTGTTCGGTAAGCTCCGGGTAATCCGAGGGCGCCTGGCCACAGATAGATGAGGTAACTCCCATACTCTTTGAAACCTTGATAGCCCTTTCCAAAGCTGTCACTACGGCTTCATTTCTCTCGTCAAAGGTCGTTGCCAGCCTTGCGCTATCGCGGTCGATACCTAAAGTAAGCTGGGTGAGGTCGTTACTGCCGATGGAAATGCCGTCGATGCCGACCTCCAGAAACTTTTCCAGAATAAAGATGTTGGATGGCACTTCAACCATCATCCATAACTTGAAGTCATCGGAGCGCTTTAAACCTTCCGCTTCCAGGATTTCTTTGGTTTGTCTAAGCTCAGCGACAGTGCGCACAAAGGGAATCATAACCCAAAGGTTCTTATATTCTTTCCTTACCTTCTTTATAGCTTCTATCTCAAGCTTGAAGGTAGCAATATCAGTAATATAGCGGGAGGCCCCTCGATAACCCAGCATCGGGTTTTCCTCTACCTCCTCAAACTCCTGCCCGCCAATCAGTTCACGATATTCATTGGTCTTGAAGTCGGTAGTTCTATAGACAACCGGCCGCGGATTGAAAGCTTTGGCAAATGTTACAAGGCCCGTATAGAGCTTATCAATAAACTCGTCACCCCTGTTCTCTTTTAGCATATAGCTCGGGTGCTCGCCGATTTGGGCAACCATAAATTCAGCCCGCAACAGGCCAACGCCATCGACATTACGGGCAGCGATGCGGTCGGCAAGCTCAGGTTGTGCCAGGTTAACGTATACCTTTGTTTTTGTTGCAATTGATTCCTTGAGGATGTTTGTCATCAGGGTGGTCGTTATTCTGCGGGCTACTTTGCCTTTATATACCTTGCCGTGCGAGCCGTCAACGGTAATTATTTTTTTATTGGAAAGTTTTGTTGTCGCTTTATCGGCGCCGACAACACAGGGAATGCCAAGTTCGCGGCTGACGATGGCGGCGTGGGCGGTACGTCCGCCACGGTCGGTAACGATAGCCGCCGCCCTTTTCATCGCTGGTACGAAATCGGGGGTTGTCATATCGGCGACAAGGATGTCTCCGTCCAGGACACGGTCTATCTCGGAGGCGTCATGTATTATCTTTACCGGACCTGAGGCAAGCCCGGGGCTGGCAGAAACACCGACAAGAATAGCCGTCGCTTCTATTTCGGGTTCTTCCTCAGCCGTCTCTTTAATGGCGGTTACCGGGCGTGTCTGAACGATATAAATATCATCACCTGTCTTTGCCCATTCAACATCCTGAGGAAACTGATAGTGTTCTTCAAGATGCTGGCCCAGCCTGGCTATACGGATAATATCATCATCGGATATTTTTTGTTTTTCCTGGGCTTGAACGGGTATCGGGTGCCATGCATTATTATCTTTATTAGCAACATCAGAGTTAAGGGATAACTGATGCTTCTGCTGGCTTATCATTTTGGAAATGATAGAGAAGTCTTTCTTGTTAACGATATAAAGATCGGGTGTTACCTCACCTGATACCAAACCTTCACCCAGACCATAGATAGCTTCAATAATAATCTTTTCGGAATCGCTGGTTACCGGTTCAATGGTAAACATAACGCCGGATGTCTGGGAGGGTATCATTCTCTGCACCGGAACGGCAATACCAACCTTAAAGTGATCAAAACCGTGTTGTATTCTATAATATATTGCCCGTGACTCGAACAGAGAAGCCCAGCACTTTTGAACGGCTTCGACAACCGCATCCTCACCCTGAATGTTGAGATAGGTGCTTTGCTGTCCGGCAAAGGAGGCTTCGGGAAGGTCTTCGGCGGTTGCCGAGGAGCGTACAGCCACCAGCCCAAGGCCTAACTCTTTATAGGCTTGCTTTATCTCGCTGGCCAGTTCCGGTGATATACTGGATTCCATGATGACTTTTTTGATTTCGGATGCAATTTGCTGCAGTTGCTTGCTTTTGTTTGGATCAAGAGGTTTAAGCAAGGTGCGGATTTTAGCGGTGATATTTGCTTTCTTCAGAAAGCCGTTGTAGGCATTGACGGTAACAATAAAACCCGGGGGAACTGGAATGTTAGCCCGGGTCATTTCGCCTAGATTGGCGCCCTTACCACCGACAGAAGGAATATCATCTTTGGTGACCTCCTTAAACCAGGCAATGTTTTTATTGCTTTTCTGCATAACGAAAAACATCCTCCTAAGGCATAGAATAACTTGGCCTTAATACTGTTTTTTGTATTATACTATAATGTAACCAAGTGCTGTCAAAATATCAACTTATTTAGTTGACAGATTTACAAATTAAAAGGTAGAATAGCTTGTGCCGCAGAGAAACCTGAGGGGTGAAAAATGCTGGAAATGACCATAGAGAGTATCCGGGTTGGATTGATGAACCCAAAGCTTACAATGCATAACTCGCAATATGTGGTTATGCTGAAAGAAAAGGAAGCAGAGCGTTATTTACCCATCTTTATCGGTCCAGCGGAGGCGAATGCAATAGCAATAAAGCTAAGAGGAGAAACTTTACCCAGGCCGTTAACCCATGACCTGTTACGTAATATAGTTGAGATGCTGGGGGCTTCTGTTAACTCTATAAAAATCAGTGATCTTATGAACGACACCTTTTATGCCAAAATCATTCTCAATGTTGAAGAAGAACAGATTGAGATAGACGCCAGGCCCAGTGATGCACTGGCACTGGCGGTTAGAGTGGAAGTACCAATTTATGCCGAGGAATCGGTTCTGGAAAAAGCAGGCATATCACTGGACAAGATTGAAGAAGCTGAAAAATTGGCCACAGGTAAAAAGGAAGCAGGGGAAGAGGGGAGAGGCAAAAAAGCAAGCGATGAGGAATTAAAGAGGCTATCTGCCTTCAGTGATTTTATAGATGGGCTTGATCTGGAAGACTTTGATAAAAATAAGTCCTGATTAAAAATTTGATAGCTGATTAACCCGGACGGGGTAATTTTGATATTTTGCTAGTTGGCGGGTGACGGGGTTGTGATGCAGAGATGGCAGGCAGCCTTAAACTTAATTGGTATCGGTTGGTTTATCGGGCTGGCTATTTTAATGGGAGTGCTTGGAGGGCTGTGGCTGGACAACAAGCTAAACACACAGCCCCTTTTTATAATAATCGGCTTAATATTTGGATTTATAGCTGCGGTTTATGGCGTTTATCGAATGCTGTTACCTCTATTTAAGAACAGGAAAGACAAGGAGGATGCCTAGTGCCTGAAAAGCCTAAAAAGAAAAGAGGCTGCTTGGGTTGTTCGCTCCCGATGGCAATCGGGCTCACTGTTGTTTTACTTGCTTTAATTCTGGTCAGCTTCGCCGCCGGTCCTCTGGGGCAAAACCTGCTTGGCGGTATCGAAATGCCAGATTGGATTACTGTTCCCCAGCCGCACCCGGAGCTGCCGGCTGAAGTAGTATTCCATTTATTTGGATTCCCTATTACCAATAGTGTCATCGCTGCCTGGGTTACTATGATATTCCTGGTGGTCTTTTCTTATATAGTAACAAGACGAATGAAGCTGATACCGGGTAGATTACAGGCTGCCTTTGAATTTCTGCTCGGTTGGCTGTATAACCTGTGCACCAGTGTTGCCGGCGAGGAAAACGGACGCAAATTTTTCCCCATCATAGCCACAATATTTCTCTTTGTCGGTTTTAATGCCTGGCTGGGTTTATTGCCCGGTTTTGGCTCGATAACGGTGCATACCATTGAAGGCGAGGTGCATCTGCTTCGCCCGGCTAATACCGATATAAACATGCCTTTGGCTCTGGCCCTGGTATCCTTTGTATTCGTTGAGTTCACAGGCATACGCAAGCTTGGTACCGGTTATTTAAAAAAATTCATTAATCTGGGAGAGTTTAAGCGTGGTTTAAAACAGTT
>DAOVXW010000080.1 GCA_030635945.1 Dehalococcoidia bacterium | reverse complement strand
GTTAACACCCATTTCATTTGCTATTATGTATGCCAGTGTTGTTTTCCCCAATCCCGGTGGTCCATACAGCAATATGTGGTCGAGTGCATCACCTCTGCCCTTCGCAGCGGCAATAGCAATACTCAGATTTTCCTTAATCCTGTTCTGCCCGATAAACTCATCCAGTAACCGTGGCCTGAGGTTTGTATCAAGCGGTATATCTTCTGTACCGGGCTTATATGATATTATGCGGTCTATTTTAACCCACCTCAATATGGATATTATGTATATATGCTCTATTTTCTGATAATCTTAAGCCATTATACCATAACTATATTTGTATTAATTCCGCATAAATTAGAGCTACCCCGATAAAACAAGGTAGCTCTAACATTTTTGTTCAATTATGTTTTAGAAACTAATCTTCCGGCTTTTCCTCTGGCTTTTCTTCCGGCTTTTCCTCTGGTTTTTCCTCTACTTCTTTGCTTTCTTTTTGTTCCTTAATTTGCTCTTCGATAGGCTGCAGCGTCAATCCCATATTCAACTCCATTTCCGCAGCTTCTTTATCTAATTCCGATTTCCTGACTGCTTCCTCGCTTGCTTCCTTGCAGGCGCGACAACGCGCCGGGATTAATTTACCTATTATTACATTTTCTTTAAGTCCGTTTAGCCTGTCCACCTTTCCCTGTATCGCCGCCTCGGTCAACACCCTGTTTGTCTCCTGGAATGAGGCAGCTGCCAACCAGCTTTCCGTGCTCAGACTGGCTCTTGTTATGCCCATAAGAACTGCGTGAGCCGTAGCCGGTTCACCGCCCTCTGCCAGCACCTTTGCATTAATCTCTTCATAGCGGAATTTGTCTAACAGCTCCCTGGGCACCAAATCAGTATCGCCTGGCGAATCTATGCGTACCTTTGATAGCATTTGCCTGACAATAACCTCAACATGTTTATCGTTTATGTGCACTCCCTGAGAGCAGTATACTTTCTGCACCTCTTCCACTATATACCTCTGGACGGCATCTTTGCCCAGTACAACCAGAATATCCTGTGGATTTATCGATCCGTCGGTAAGCTGCTGTCCGGCCTTTATCAAATCCCCTGATTGGATGCGGATATGTGTTGCCGCCGGCACACTATACTCACGTTCCTCCGTTTCGTCATACCTGATTAATATCTTGCTATCCTCAATGATAACCTCTCCGGCTACATGAGCTACGATATAATCTATTACAGCTTTTGGATCAGGCTCCTCACTCTCAGCCGGAGGTTTTGCCAGCATAGTACCCATATCCACTATCTGGCCGTCCTTCACATTCAACTTCCAGCCGGGCGGCAACTGGTATTCATCATGGAAGGTATCCTGGCTGGCAACCTTTATGAATCTTCCCTGCTCATTATCTATTACATCGGCTACACCATCTATTTCCGATATTATCGCCTGAACTTTCGGTGGCCTGGCTTCAAAGAGCTCCTCAACTCTGGGTAGACCGCTTGTAATATCAAGCCCAACCACACCACCGGTGTGGAATGTCCGCAGCGTAAGCTGCGTCCCCGGTTCACCGATACTCTGAGCGGCAATGATACCCACCGCCGTACTAAGGTCAACCAAATGCCAGCGGCCGAGGTCTCTGCCGTAACACATCTGGCATATACCCTGCGTCGATTGGCAATTAAGCGGCGACCTTATATGAATCCTTTTAACACCGGCGGCAATAAGCGCAGTCGTTTTTTGCTCATCAATTTCTTCGTTGCGTCCTACTATGATTTCTTCATTTTTAGGGTTTGTTACTTCACTGGCTGCCATCCTGCCAATTATCCTGTCGCTGAACGGTGGCGCCAATCCCTTTTCACGGACTTCATCGATAATCCATGTTCCTTCCGTAGTGCCGCAATCCTCTTCAAGGATAATTACATCCTGTGTTACATCTACAAGGCGCCGGGTAAGGTAACCACTACCTGATGTCCTCAATGCAGTGTCCGCAAGACCTTTACGTGCACCATGCGTGGATATAAAGTACTCCATGGCGCTAAGCCCTTCCCGCAAGCTTGATACTATGGGGAAATCTATAATTTTACCGGATGGGTTTGTCATAAGGCCACGCATACCAACCATCTGCCTTATTTGCGATATATTACCTTTTGCTCCCGATGTAGCCATCATATAGATACTGCCATGTTTATCCAGGGATTCATTAATAGCACTGGTAAGCTTATCGGTAGTCTGCATCCATACTTCAATTGTGCTGCTATATCTTTCGTCCTCTGTAATCAAACCGCGTAGATACTGGCTTTCAACTATAGCCGTTCTCTCATTGGCTTCTTCTATTATCTTCGGTTTTTTGGCAGGTACTTTTATATCGCTCATAGCTATTGATATCCCTGACCTGGTAGCGTACTTAAAACCAAGCCGTTTTAAACCATCCAGCATTGTTGCCATTCTTGTGTTATCACCAAGTAGCTTATAGCAATCTGTTATTATTTGCTTCATAGACGATTTATCAATCGTTTTATTGATGAAATCTATCTCATCGGGTAGAACCTCATTGAAGATTATGCGGCCAATACTTGTTTTAACAATTTTCTTATCTTCAAGCCTGACATTTATTTCGTCTCCAAGGTCAATTATGTCCATTTCATGGCTTAACTTGGCTTCTTCTATGCTGCCGTAGGTCGTTTTTGTAATCTTGGCATCAGACCTTATCATTGTTAGATAATAACAGCCGAATATCATATCCAGAGTTGGCGTTATAACAGGTTCACCGCAGCTTGGCAATAGCATATTGTGTACGCTGAGCATCATTTCTCTGGCTTCCTTCACCGCCGCCTTGGACAATGGCACATGGACTGCCATCTGGTCGCCATCGAAATCAGCATTGAAAGCAGAACATACAAGAGGATGTATCTGTATGGCACTGCCATCTATGAGTACCGGTTCAAATGCCTGGATACTGAGACGGTGCAGCGTTGGTGCACGGTTAAGTAAAACCGGCCGTTCCTTCACCACTTCCTCAAGAATGTCGTATATCTCCGGCTTTGCTCTTTCGACAAGTCTGCGGGCGCTTTTGATATTCGAGGCAATTCCTTCCATTACAAGATTGTGCATTACAAAAGGTTTAAATAATTCAAGCGCCATTCGTCTGGGTAAACCACATTGATGTAATTCTAATTCCGGACCGACAATTATAACCGAACGGCCGCTATAATCAACTCTTTTACCCAGCAGGTTCTGGCGGAAACGCCCCTGTTTACCGCGCAACATATCCGATAGTGATTTTGCCTTATGATCGCCGCTTACCGAAATTGCTCTACCTCTACGGCCATTATCAATCAGAGAATCGGCTGCCTCCTGAAGCATTCTTTTTTCATTTCTTATTATAATTTCAGGCGCCCCTATCTCAATCAGGTGGCGCAATCTGTTATTACGGTTGATAACACGGCGATAAAGATCATTTAAATCACTGGTAGCAAAGCGGCCTCCATCCAGCTGAACCATGGGGCGGAGGTCGGGGGGTAATACCGGCAGCGCAGTTAGAATCATCCATTCCGGTTTGTTATTACTACGGCGAAACGCCTCCACAAGTTGCAACTGCTTGGCGGCTTTACGCCGGCGCTGTCCTGATGATGAGTGGGTTTCCTGGAGTAAGCGGCCTTTTAAATCGTCAAGGTCTATTTCCTTAAGTAATTTTAGTACAGCTTCAGCCCCCATCCCGGCTTCAAATATACTGGCGTACTCCCGTTTCAATTCACGGTACTGATTTTCTGTTAATAGTGCGCCTTTTCTTAACTCTTTTAGCTGCTCTATCTTTATCGGCAGTTCATCCTCAAGCGTTTCTTTCGTTGTTTCAAAATCGCGCCGCAGCTTGTTTACTTCTTCTACAGTCGCCTGCTCTTTTTCTATTTTAGATATATTTTCTTCAAGCGCAGCTTTCTGCTCTGTTACATACTTTGTGTAACTTTCCTCCAATTGCTTTATTTCTTCAATGCGCGCTTCATCATCAACAGATGTGACTATATAATGCGAAAAGTAAACAACCCTTTCCAGGCTACGAGCTGACAGGTCAAGCAATAGTCCTATACGGCTGGGTATTCCCTTTGAAAACCATATATGGCTTATCGGGCAGGCTAGCTCTATATGGCCCATACGTTCCCGGCGCACCTTCGAGCGTGCTATCTCAACGCCGCATTTATCGCATATTATTCCCTTAAAGCGTATCCTTTTGTATTTTCCGCATGCACATTCAAAGTCCTTTATGGGACCGAATATCCTTTCGCAGAACAGACCGTCTCTTTCCGGTTTCAGGG
>DAOVXW010000057.1 GCA_030635945.1 Dehalococcoidia bacterium | reverse complement strand
TGTATGAAATAACAAAAGGTGATGCTATAATCGGTACCGGGGTTGGCCAGAACCAGAGGTGGGCAGCCCAGCACGATTTCTTTGATAAACCTAACAGCCTGATAACATCGGGAGGTTTGGGAACGATGGGCTTTGAGCTGCCGGCGGCTATGGGCGCCAAGGTAGGCCGCCCTGATGAAACCGTCTGGTGTATCGCCGGTGACGGCGGTTTCCAGATGACGATACAGGAACTGGCTACCATTGCCAAAGAGAAGATAGCGGTAAAGATAGCTATTTTGAATAACGGTTTTCTGGGTATGGTGAGGCAATGGCAAGATTTGTTCTATGAAAAACGATATGTCGCCACTCCTCTGAATTGCCCGGATTTCGTGAAAATCGCCGAGGCGTATTGTATTCCGGGGCTGACAGTTAGACATAAAAAAGACGTGGCGCCAGCTATCAAAAAGGCGATGGATGAACCCGGTCCGTTCCTGATAAACTTTATGGTGGAACCGGAAGAGAACGTATATCCGATGGTACCGCCGGGGGCATCTCTGGCTGAAGTAATGGAAGAACCAAAGAAGGGGGTGGCAAAATGGCAGCGAAAAAACACGCCCTAGTGGCTATGGTTGCGGATAAACCTGGAGTGCTGAACCGCATAGCAAGCCTTTTCCGGCGTCGGGGCTTTAATATCGAAAGCATTGCTGTCGGCCATAGCGAAATGCCGAAAGTATCGCGTATGACGATAGTGGTTGACGGCTCGACGACACAGGTGGAGCAGGTCAGAAAGCAGCTGGAAAAGGTAGTGGATGTAATAAAGGTATCCGATGTTACCGGAGAAGGAACCATAACACGTGAACTGGCGATGATAAAGGTGAAAACGACAATAGATAACCGCAGTGAGATAATGCAAATTGTAGACATATTCCGGGCAAATATAGTAGATGTATCCTCGGATTCGGTAGCAATTGAGGTTACCGGGGATGAGGAAAAGGTTAATTCGCTGTATAAACTGCTCCGTAGATTCGGCATCATAGAGATAGCCAGGACGGGCGTCATAGCTATGACAAGAGGCAGAGACGGTTCGTCAATATAGAGACAAAGCAATCAAAGCTCAAAACCAAAAACAGGAAAACAGAATAAAAGGAAGGTACATTATGGCAACAATATATTATGACAAGGATTGCGACCTGAATCTGCTCAAGGACAAGGTAATCGGAATTATCGGCTATGGCAGCCAGGGGCATTCTCAGGCGCAAAATCTGAGAGATAGCGGGCTGCAGGTAATAGTAGCTGAAGCCGAGGGAAGCCCGGGTTGGGATAAAGCAAAGGAAGACGGCTTTGAGGTATTAACGGCAGACCTGGTGGCAAGGAAGGCGGATGTGATAATGATTCTGGCACCGGATACCATGCATGCCAAGATATATAGCCAGGCGATAGAAGACGAGCTGTCAGCCGGTAAAATGCTGATGTTTGCCCATGGTTTTAATATACATTACGGGCAGATTGTAACGCCGGAAGACGTGGATGTAACCATGATTGCGCCCAAGTGCCCCGGTCATATGCTGAGGGAGTTATATGTAGAGGGAGCGGGACCTCCGGCTCTGATAGCGGTTCATCAGGACGCAACTGGCAAAGCAAAGGAATTGGCTCTTGCTTATGCCAAGGGCATCGGTTCCAGCCATGCCGGCATTATAGAGACGACATTTGCCGAGGAGACGGAAACTGACCTCTTTGGTGAGCAGGCGGTATTATGCGGAGGGGTGGCAAACCTGATAAAGGCAGGCTTCGATACACTGGTTGAAGCCGGCTATCAGCCGGAAATAGCCTACTTTGAATGTATGCACGAGATGAAACTGATAGTTGACCTGTTTTACAAGGGTGGCTTGAATTACATGAATTATTCGGTAAGTGATACCGCCGAGTATGGCGGTTATACAAGAGGCACGCGGGTTGTTGACGAAATGACCCGGGATGAAATGGTGGAAATACTGGCAGAGATTCAGGATGGCAGCTTTGCCAAAGAATGGATTCTGGAAAACCAGGCAGGCAAGCCGGTATTCAATGCTTTAAGGAGAATGGAATCTGAGGAGCTTATTGAAGAAGTTGGCGCCGAATTACGCCAGATGATGCCCTGGCTGAAGAAAAGCAAATAACTAAAATAAAAACTAGAATAAAACGGATAATAATTGATTGATATGAAAAATAAGGTACTTAATACTTTATTTAGAGATAAAGGTGTTTTTACCCTTGCTGGGAGGAATAACCTCATCCTTAGCAGCCCCTCTCCACAAAAGGGGAGGGGTAGCAATGGAAAGATGGATTATTTTTCACGGGGAGGACACTATGGATAAGATAATAATTTTTGATACAACTTTAAGAGATGGCGAGCAGGCGGCTGGGGGAATGCTGAACATCCAGGAAAAACTGGGGATTGCCAAAAAACTGGAAAAACTTGGCGTAGACGTCATAGAAGCCGGCTTTCCGGTAAGTTCAGCCGGCGATTTCGAAGCGGTGCAAAGCATTGCCGGGGAGGTACGCGGGACGGTAATCTGCGGACTGGCACGCGCCCACCCAAAAGATATCGACAGCGCCTGGGAGGCATTGAAGAAAGCGGAGCATCCGAGGATACACGTCTTTCTTTCGGCTTCGGATATACATATATTGCATCAGTTGAAAAAAAGCCGTGAACAGATACTGGAGATGTCGCGTGATATGGTAGCCCAGGCAAAGAAATACACGGATGATATAGAGTTTTCACCGATGGATGCCAGCCGGGCTAACCCGGAATTCATTTATCAGGTTCTTGAAGCGGTAATCGATGCCGGAGCGACAACGGTGAACATACCGGATACGGTCGGTTATGCTATAACGGATGAGTTTGGCAGATTGATTAAAGGCATCTTCAGCAACGTAAAAAACATAAGCAGGGCGGTAGTCAGCGTTCACTGCCACGATGACCTGGGTCTGGCGGTAGCCAATAGCCTTGAAGCGGTAAAGCAGGGAGCCAGGCAGGTGGAGTGCACTATAAATGGAATCGGGGAGAGGGCGGGCAATGCCTCGCTGGAAGAGTTAGTGATGGCTATAGAAACCCGCAGCGACTTTTTCAAGCTGACAACCGGCATAAATACAAAGCAGATATACAATACAAGCCGTTTGGTGAGCGAGCTGACGGGATTTACGGTTCAACCGAACAAGGCAATAGTCGGTGCCAATGCCTTCAGGCATCAATCGGGTATACATCAGGACGGCGTCATAAAAATGCCGATTACATATGAGATCATTGATCCTAGAAAAGTAGGTATACCAGCATCGAGCCTGGTGATGGGCAAACTCAGCGGGAGGAATGCTTTTCGGGAGAGGCTTGCCGAACTGGGCTATAGCCTGAACGAGGAAGATTTTACACGAGCCTTCCAGGCATTCAAGGAGCTGGCGGATAAGAAAAAGGGGATTACAGACCGGGATATAGAGTCCCTTGTTGCCGAAGAAATGCGGACTATAACCGAAGCTTACCACCTGGAGCGTATCCAGGTGACCTGTGGAGACAGGGGTATTCCTACGGCAGCCGTCAGGATGATCGGCCCGGATGGTATAGCCCTGGCTGATGCCGCGCTGGGTACCGGCCCGGTGGATGCGGTGTATGAGGCCATAAACAGGTTGGTGAAGGTGCCGAATACACTGACAGAGTTTTCGGTGAAATCCGTTACCGAAGGTATTGATGCTATCGGTGAGGTTTTGATAAGGATAGAGAGCGAGGGTGTAACCTATACCGGCCGTGGCGCTGATACGGATATTATCGTCGCCAGCGCCAAGGCTTACATCAATGCTCTCAACAGGCTGCTGGCTTTGAAAAAGGCAACTGAATAATTACCCTGAGGAGGAATTTTAAGTGCCTGTTGAGCTGGAAATGGTTCTGCGAGTCCTACTGGCGATGGCGCTCGGCAGTATAATCGGCTTTCAACGGAGCAAGGCTGAGAAACCTGCCGGCATGCGAGATATTACCCTCATCTGTGCCGGTGCCGCTCTTTGTACCGTGATATCAATCTATGGTTTTAACGGGGCCGATCAGGCAAGGGTGGCGGCCGGCATTGTTACCGGCATCGGTTTTCTGGGCGCCGGTGCCATAATACGCCGCGGAGAGGGAGGCGTTGTCAAAGGTATAACAACGGCGACCACTATATGGGTGGCAGCCGCTATAGGTATGGCTGCCGGAGCCGGTATGTATATCATTGCTTCGGTCACCGCCTTTCTGGTGCTGGTGATTTTGTTAATACATCGCCGTACTGTATAGATGGTGCTCTGGTTAGCTCCATAACTATGTAACCATAGGAGAGATGCATTGACTATAGTTGAAAAGATACTGGCTGCTCATACCGATAGGGAAAAGGTGAGCCCGGGACAATTTATAAATGTCAGGGTGGATATGGTGCTGGCAAACGACATAACCGCCCCGATTGCCATAAGAGAGTTTGGGCGGATAGGGGTCGGTGATGTCTTTGATCCGGAGAAGATAGTTCTTGTGCCGGACCACTTTACACCCAATAAGGATATCGCCTCAGCGGAGCAGGCAAAACTGGTAAGGCAGTTTGCCCGCCGGCAGGGAGTCAACTACTTTGAGGTGGGGGAGATGGGCATTGAGCACGTCTTACTGCCGGAGAAGGGTTTAGTGCTGCCCGGGGATGTAGTTATCGGGGCTGATTCGCACACCTGCACTTATGGCGCTCTGGGCGCTTTCGCCACCGGCATGGGTTCGACGGATGTTGCCGTTGCCATGGCGACCGGCGAAATATGGATGAAGGTGCCGCCGACGATAAAATTTATCTATAATGGCGAATTGCAAGAATGGGGGAGCGGTAAAGATTTGATTCTATATACCATCGGCGATATCGGTGTCGATGGAGCCCTCTATTCGGCGATGGAGTTTAACGGTGAGGCTATAGATAACCTGTCTATGGACGGGCGGTTCACGATGGCAAATATGGCAATAGAGGCCGGCGCCAAGGCAGGCGTATTCTATGCGGATGGCAAGACGTTAGAATACATAAAGTCAAGAGCAAAGCGTACTTATACAATATATGAGCCGGGTGAAGATGCCGAATATATAAAAACAATTAAATATGATGTATCGTTGCTTGAACCACAGGTAGCTTTCCCGCATTCGCCG
>DAOVXW010000111.1 GCA_030635945.1 Dehalococcoidia bacterium | reverse complement strand
CTGACAACAGATGCTAGGATAAACCCAGATTTTCTTACCACCGCACTTAAGAAAGCGGTGGATATCTCTTTTAATATGGTATCTATAGATGGAGACACCAGCCCCAATGATACGGTGCTGTTGATGGCTAACGGGCTGGCGGGCAACCCAGCAATCAAACAGGATACGGCGCAGGCCGATGTTTTCCAGCAAGCGCTTAACCATGCCTGTATTCACCTTGCCAGAGACATTGCCCGTGACGGAGAAGGTGCCGGCAAGCTTATCGAGGTTATAGTAAGGGGGGCGGCTAATACAACCGATGCCAGGTCTGCCACCAGAACTGTCGTCGGTTCACCGCTGGTGAAGGCAGCCATTTATGGTAACGACCCCAACTGGGGCAGGATTATTGCCGCCGCCGGCAGGAGTGGCGCTGTGTTGGTTGAATCAAAACTTGACCTTTATATCGGCGGCATCTGCCTGATAAAGAAAGGTAATCCCCTGCCTTTTAATATGAATGATATTGTAGATATATTAAAAGGCGACGAGGTATCTATAGACCTTAATCTTAACCTGGGGGAAGCAACGGCTACCGCCTGGGGTTGCGACCTGTCAGAGGAATATGTAACTATTAACAGCCAGTATACAACATGATGACAAAGAGGTTTTAAAATTTGAGTATAAAGACCAGTGATATTATTATAGTTAAACTCGGTGGCTCTATCTTTGATAACAAAGACACCACCATCGAGGATGTGGTTGCCATCCAGAAACAGGGCAAACCACTGATAGTAGTGCATGGTGGCGCCAATATCGTTACAAAGTGGCTGAAACGGCAGAATACGATCACCGATTTCTTCCAGGGAGAGCGTATAACCAGCCAGGAATCCCTCGAGATGGTAACGGCAGTACTTGGCGGGCTGGTAAACAAGGAAATAGTAGCCGCCATAAACACAAGTGGCGGACGGGCGGTGGGTATCTGCGGCGTTGACGGCAGTCTCATTCAGGGCAGAATCAGAAACAAGGAAATGGGCTATGTCGGTAATATCGTTAAAGTAGATAAATCACTGCTGATGGCTCTGCTGGAATCAGGCTTTATACCGGTAATTGCCCCGGTCAGCCTGCATTCTTTTGACAGGCCGCCGAAAGCTCCTCTGCTGCTTAATATCAACGGCGATACCATCGCCGGTGAGATAGCCGCCGCTATCGGCGCCGAAAAGCTCATCCTGCTAACCGACGTTGACGGCATATATGCTAAAGAAGGCAAGCTATTGCCCAACCTGTCATCGGCTGAAGCCGAATCCCTGATGACTTCAGGCGTGGCTTCAGGGGGGATGATCCCCAAGCTGAAAGCCTGTCTGAAGGCTTTAGGCGGCACCACAACAACCTGTAGCATAGTAGACGGCAGGCAGCAGCATACCCTGCTTAACGAGATAGAGAAGGGCAGCAGTGGCACAAGAATAGAGAATCCGCCGGGGGGAAACAGTTGAACAAGTGGCAACAGCTGGAGCATAAATACTATATGCCCACCTTCAAGCGCATACCGGTAACACTTGTCAAAGGGCAGGGTTCCAGGGTATGGGACGATAACGGGCGGGAATATCTTGATTTTACCGCCGGCTGGGCTGTTAACAGCCTGGGACATTGCCACCCATCAGTCGTGGAGGCGGTGACTCAACAGGTAAAAACCCTGATTCATGTCTCAAACAGCTATTATACGATTCCCCAGATTAAACTGGCCGAGCTTCTGGTGCAAAACAGCTGCCTTGACAAGGTATTTTTCTGCAACAGCGGCGCCGAAGCCACCGAGGGCGCCGTTAAGCTGGCACGCCGCTATGGCCACCTGCACCTTGGTGGAGCTTATGAGGTAATAACCGCCACCGGCTCATTCCACGGGCGTACGCTGGCTATGGTTTCAGCCAGCGGCCAGCCAAAGTTTCAGGAACCGTATATCCCCCTGCCAAGTGGTTTCATTAATGTTGAGTTCAATAATATAAAAGCTATTGAAAAAGCTATAAACGAGAAGACCTGCGCCGTTATGCTGGAACCGATACAGGGGGAGGGTGGCGTAAATCTTCCCGATGATAACTACCTGAAGGCAGTATCAGAGCTATGCCGGCAAAAAGGTATTCTGCTCATTCTTGATGAAATTCAAACCGGCATCGGCAGAACAGGGAATCTCTTTGCCTATGAACATTACAGTATTGAACCCGATGTAATGACACTGGCTAAAGGGCTTGCCAGCGGTATACCAATCGGGGCTTTTCTGGCAAAGGAAGGGGCTTCCGTTTTTACTGCCGGCGAGCATGGCTCTACCTTCGGCGGCAACCCGGTAGCCTGCGCCGCCGGTTATGCCACGCTGAAATTCATTCTTGATAACGATATCACCGGCAATGCTGAAGCGATGGGACAGCATCTTAACGCCGGTTTGGAAGAGCTGAAACAGAAGTATGATTTCATTACTGATTTTCGCGGGCTTGGATTACTCAAGGCTATAGAGTTCAGCAATAATATCGCCCTATCATTGATGCAAACCTGCATGGAAAACGGATTGCTGGTGAATAAGTTAAAGGATAACGCCCTGCGCTTCATACCGTCACTTATTATAAACAAGGATGAAATCAATGAAGCATTGGGCATCCTGGATAAAGCACTATCCGGTATTAAAAGTTAGAATATAAGGATAATCTCTTTATGTCATCTAAGATTTTCAGGCTTAAGATAGCGGTAGCTCTGACCACTGCTATCTGTCTGACTATCGTGTTGCTGGCGCCATCGCCGGTGTCGCCGGCTACAAACTGCAGGGCAGACGATAATGGTGCACCTCTGGTAATTGAAGATTTTTCCGTTGTACCCCGGCAAATAGTTGACGATGCTGCTGAAGTAGCTGCCGAGATGTTCGGCAGCGATCTGCAAAAACAGAATGATTTCATAAGCCAGCTGTTGGCCATGTATCTTGAAGCCAAAGATAAAGATATCGTAATGTTTATCAACTCCGGTGGCTGGGGGTGGTCTCCTATCGGGACTTTCCCACACGGCCAGGAACTTATTGACGGCATCGACACAAAATTAAACAGCATGGGCTACGACACGCTGTGGCTAGACCACTTCAGAACAACCAAGAGTTTAAACGGATACATTAGCGAAATGATGTTTGCGGCAAACATCTATCCTGCGAAAGCAGAAGATCTGGCTGCCAGGATTGAGTTCCTTACCGATCATATACCAAATATCAGGATTATAATTGCCGGCGAAAGTAATGGTTCCACCATCTGCGGGGATACAATGCGGATCTTAAAGGATAATACCCGGGTATACGGTATCCAGCTGGGCCCGCCCTCCTGGAACGACGGCACCAAATTGGACAGGATGCTTGTGTTAAGGAGTAATGGCTCGGTCCCCGATTCATTCAGCCAGGGGGATGTAATCACCATTATCCGCTCCAACCTGGAGGCTTTATTCGGTATATCTCAGGAATATCCGGGGCACATTCTGTTTTATATCGG
>DAOVXW010000105.1 GCA_030635945.1 Dehalococcoidia bacterium | reverse complement strand
CGATAAACGCTGCTATGCCTTCCATAGCGTCCTTTGTGCTTCCTACCCGCTGCGAGCCTTCCAGCTCTATTTTCAAGCCCTGGTCAATGGTGGTCTCTAGACCGCGGGTCACTGCATCAAGAATTATCTGCACGGAAATCGGCGCCTTTTTCGCCAGGGTCCTGGCGAGTTCTTTAGCATCATCCATCAACTGCCCTGGCTCAGACACCTTGGTTATAATCCCTACGCTCAAAGCCTCAGGGGCGTTGATTCCGGTACCGAGTAGAAGCATTTCAAGCGCTTTGGTCTTACCCACCAGCCTGGGCAACCGCTGGGTGCCGCCCCAGCCAGGTATAATACCACGTTCAATCTCAGGCTGCCCTATAATCGCCCGCTCGGAATTGACCATTATCCTGAAGTGGCAGGACATTGCCAGCTCACAACCGCCACCAAGAGCATAGCCATTTAGGGCGGCGACTACGGGCTTAGGACACCTTTCGACGTGGCTAAACACCTCGTGCCCCCGGGATCCGGACCTTTCACTACCTGGCGTCCCGGCCGATTTTAAATCAAAGCCGGCCGAAAATCCCCTATCGCCAGCGCCAGTGATGATTATGGCTCTCACCGTCTTATCCTTTTCCCATTCGGTGAAAACCGCATCCAGTTCATCAAGCACAGCCACATTAATCGGATTTGCCGGCGGTCGGTTTAAGGTTACTATACCGATATTATCCTCCCGCTCTACAATTAAATTTTCATAAGCCATGAGACCCTCCTTGTTTTGATATTTTTCAACGGCGCTATGATTTCTGCAATATTGCCATACCACCTCCTTTCAGTCGAGCAACTCGCAAAGCGCCGCGCTAGTAGCCAGAATGAGATGTTAACACCCACAGCAGTGGCTTGTCAACGGCCAAAAGATAACAGCTTAGGCTTTCCGAAATTCCGGCCCATGACATATCCCGCCCACACGGTCAAGCCACCAAGAAGCAGGTTGTGTCAATTAGTTTGGGAGAAGCCTTGTTGCTAAGAGGCGTGAAATGAGAATAGAATACTCGAAAAGGCAAGTATGGTCGAAAGTAATGAGCTATGGACAACGGATGCGCGGTACGATAGTCTTAGGCATTGGCAATCGACTGGGCGGCGATGATGCCGCCGGCATCTGTGTGGTGGATATGGTCAACCAGAGGCGGCACAGAGCCAGGGTTCGCTTCGCCGCTGAGATTATGGCCATAGATGCCGGCACTGCTCCGGAAAGTTATACTTCGGTTATCCGCCAGCACCAGCCTGACTTATTGATACTGGTAGATGCCGCCGATATGGGTTTAACCCCTGGCGCTCTGCGCATAATCACACCAGAGAAAATCAGCATTTTGTCCTTTTCCACACATCATATGCCCCTGTCCATGTTTATATCTTATGTTGAGGAATTCTGCGGAAAGGTTTTGCTAGTCGGCGTGCAGCCTGAGCAGACAGAGATAAGCGAACACATTTCAAAAGCGGTACGCAAAAGCGTGAAAAAACTCGCTGAGGCTATTCTGGAAGGACGGATAGCTGAAATTCCGCTGCTGGGGTAAAGGAGCTAGCTCTGCTCGGCCGGCTTCTCTGCGGCTCCGGCGTCTGGTTTCTTCTCCGAGTCCGGTGGCTCGCCGCTGTCAATGACTACCAGCTCGTTCGCGTACTTATCATAGTTGGCTAGCAGAAACTCTTCCGTCATGGAGAGCACCTTGGGTGGGCAGATTTCAACACACTGAGCGCAGAAGCAACATCTGGAGACGAATATTTTCACCTTTTTCTCTTCGGGTATAAATTCTATGGCTCTTGTCGGACAGACATCAATGCACAACCTGCATCCGGTACACTTCACCTTATTAAATGCGATTTTTCCACGAAATTTAGATGGCACCGGCACTGGTGGAATCATCTTCAATTCGCCTTTTGTAACACTGTTTAGGAATTGAATGGTTGATGCTGGAGCATATTTTGCCGGAAACTTATTTGTCGCTGGATTTAGAAAGAGCTGCTTTAATATCGTTCTTGCTGCTTCAAACATTTTTATCACACTATCAAATCAACTGCTATCAGTATCAGACCGACGAGACTGATGAGGGTCATGGCTATTATGTAGACCCAGCTTACCTGACTTATCTTAAACCGTGCCATTCCCGTGCGTATCACCGATATACTAATGAACATCACGGCAAAGACCTTGACCAGAAAGAATAAGCCGTCCACTATCCCGGCGAGGACTGGCGGACCAATTCCAACCAAAGGAGAGAGGTTATATGGAATGAATAGAGCCACTACTAATGATGACATGGCAAAAGCCTTTATTATATCAGCGAGGTAGAACAAACACAGGTTTCTGCCCGAATATTCAACCAGTATTCCGCCAGCGATTTCAGTTTCAGCCTCAGCTACATCAAATGGCACCTTGGCACCTTTACCGGATGTAACCACCACGAGGGTAAATACCAGAATCAGCGAGCCGACTATTCCTAGCGGGCCGACCAAACTCCATATAGGATATTCGGCAATCGTAGAAAACATAAATGGATTGGCGATGGTAGCGTGACCGATGCGCCAGCCGAGAGTAACTATAGCTACTGCCAGAGGGAATTCATAGCTCATCAAGACGACCATCTCCCGCTGTGCCCCCACGGTGGCATATGGTGAACTGGAGGCAAAACCACCTACGGCAAAAGCAAGAGACGGTAGTATCAACAGGTATACTATTAATAGGGCATCACCAAATCCCCCTAAAAGCGCTTGCAGCCCAAACAAAGGTATGTAAAGCAGTAGTAGAGCCGAAGTTATCAGACAAACAAATGGGGCTGCCGTGAACAGCCAGGAAACAGCACCATCAGGTATGATGGTCTCTTTCATCAGCAGCTTTTGCACGTCTCGGAAGGGCTGCACTATGGGCGGCCCCACCCTTCCCTGCATATGCGCCACCAGCTTGCGGTCGATGCCGCGGTAGAGCATGCCGAAAACGCCGCCGATGAATACCAGTACCGCGGAGCCGGCAATGATGATCACGCCGTTTATCCAGATATTCTCTCCCAGTAGGCTCATCGCAGCAGCTCCGTCGTCCTTTCTACGGAAAGCCGGTGGAGCTCCTCATAGTCCATCACCGACTTCTGGCTGGTGGCTCTGTCCGTTACCACAACTCGGTTGGTGCAGGACATACAAGGGTCAAGGGAGGCAAAGGTAATAGGCACATCGGCAATCTGCATGCCTTTGAGTATAGTGGGAACCGACATCAGGTTAACATAGGTGGGCGCCCGCACTTTCCAGGTGGCCAGGGTGCTCTGCCCAGCCTCCAGACGAACATAATGTATGACCTCACCTCTAGGCGCTTCGGCTCGCCCGATACCTTCACCTTCTGCTTGGGTCAGCGTCTTTAAAAGCAGCGCTGTCTTTGGTTGTGCCAGTATCGGACCAGGTGGCATTTTCTCCAAACACTGCTCAATGATTTCAATCGCCTGCTTAACCTCCAGTAATCGAACGATAATCCGGTCATACACATCGCCGACTACAGTCCCGGTGACCATGTCTG
>DAOVXW010000155.1 GCA_030635945.1 Dehalococcoidia bacterium | reverse complement strand
CTTGGAACTGGCTCCGTAGTTGGCAACGACCCTCTTGATTTGCGCCGGGCTGTACTCGTAGGTCGGTATTCCCTGCTGGCTGGCAGCCAGCATAGCCACCGCCTGAGCTTTACCTATCGCCAGCGCCGTTTTTACATTCTTGGCGACAAAAGGTTGCTCTACAGCCACCACATCCGGCTGATAGCTGGTAATAACTTCGGAAAGCTTATCAAAAAAATGGTTAAGACGCTCTGCTATCGGGTAACGCTGTGAGCAGGTCAGGGCGTTACAGCAGACCAGGGTTATATCATCCGCCTGGCTGTCTATAATACCGTAACCCATTACCAGTGTGCCTGGATCAATGCCTAAAATCCTCATAATGCGGCAGTTTACTCTTGAGCCTTATATTTTTCAAGCACTTCGTCGGGGAAATCGATATTGCTGCAGACGCTGCGGGTGTCATCCAGCTCCTCCAGCTTGTCCAACAGCTTTAAAACCTGCATGGCGGCACGCTCATCAAGCTGAATGGTTGTTTTTGGTATCTTTGCCAGTTCCGCCGAGCAAACGGTTATGCCGTTTTGCTCCAGGGCCTTCCTGACCGCCTCCAGCTCTTCGGGCTTTGTATAGATCTCAACATAGCCCGATTCAGGGATGACGTCCTCGGCGCCGGCATCTATCGCCTGCAGAGACAGCTCATCAATATCATTATTACTGGCCTCTACCGTAATCAATCCCTTCTGGCTAAAAAGCCAGGTGACGCTGCCGTTTTCCCCCAGGTTGCCCCCACTGCGTGAAAATGTGCTCCTTACTTCCTGTACGGTGCGGTTGTGGTTATCGGTTAACGCCTCTACAATGATAGCTGCCCCGCCGGGTCCGTAACCCTCGAGGATCACTTCTGAGAGTGTAGCCCCATCAAGTGTACCCTCGCCTCGCTTTATTGCCCGCTCTACATTATCCGATGGCATATTGTTATCCTTGGCTTTCTGTATAGCCAGACGTAAATGGTAGTTTGTCTCTATGCTGCTCCCGTTCTCGCGGACGGCAAGGATTATCTCCCGGGTCAATTTGGTGAACAGCTTACCACGTTTGGCATCAGTCGCCCCCTTCTGGTGTTTTATTGAAGACCACTTGGAATGACCTGACATATTAATCCTCCCGGCAGGTGAATTTGCACCCTAATTTTAACACGTATGTAGCATAAGTTGAAGGGCAAACCCGTAGTATAGCTATTTACGGAAAATAAAAATCAGCTTTTTGTTTCACCGATAGCGCAGGCAACGGCATATTCCCGGCAGTGAGACAGGCTGATATCGAGGCTGGTCAGACCCATATTATTTGCCCGGTGCTGTGCATTGCCGTAGAGTTTGACCCTCGGTTTACCGCTGGCATCAGAGAGTATCTCTATCTCCTTCAAACCTATACCACTGGAGTTAAGTGTTTTTATTACCGCTTCCTTGCCTGAGAACCTGGCTGCCAGTGAGGAGGGATTTTTAAAATAAAGCTCCAGTTCCTGCTCCGTATAAATCCGTTTAAGGAAATCCTGCCCCCAGCGGTTTATCGCTTTCTTAATGCGGGCTATCTCTATTATATCGACGCCTATATGCTGCATAGTCTGTATTATACCTTTTCGATTCTTACGCTGCATACCTTTAATTCAGGTATTCTGGATACCGGGTCGAGAACCGGATTTGTCAGTATATTTGTCGGGCTTTCAGCGAAGTGGAAGGTCATAAATACAACCCCCGGTGATGAAACATCGGTTATCTTAGCCTTGGCGGTTACATGTCCGCGCCGTGATACTACCCTTACCCGGTCGCCGTCGTTTAATTTTAAACTTCTGGCGTCATCCGGGCTTATTTCTACTTCCTCTTCACTCTTGAACCTGTTAAGGCCGGCTACCTTGCGGCTCATTGTGCCGGTATGGTATTGAAACAGGTTGCGCCCCGTTGTCAGCATCAGCGGGTAATCGTCGTCGGGCAGCTCTGCCGGCGGCTTGTATTCCAGGGGTATAAACCTGCCCTTGCCGCGGGTGAATTGCTGAGTATGCAGGATTCGTGTTCCCGGATGCTTTGCGGTGGGGCAGGGCCATTGCAAACCTCCCTTTTCGAGGCGTTCATAGGAAATGCCGCCATAGCTCGGCGTTAGTTCAGCAATCTCGTCCATAATCCGGGACGGGTGTTCAAAATCGAAACCCCTGGCACCCATACGCTGCGCAATCTGGCAGGTGATCAGCCAGTCGGCCCTGGAGTCGCCAATCGGTTCAATTGCTTTTCTCACCCGCTGTACACGGCGCTCGGTATTGGTAAAGGTGCCGTCCTTTTCAGCAAACGAGGCTCCGGGTAGCACTATATGTGCCAGCTCGGCTGTTTCGTTGAGGAAAATATCCTGGGCGACAAAGAATTCAAGATTGGAAAGAGCCTTACGGACATGGCCGGCGTCAGGGTCGCTCAGTATCGGGTTTTCGCCGATAAGATATAACGCCTTTATCTCACCCTGTAAAATGGCATCAATCATCTCGGTTATAGCCAGTCCGGAATCAGATGGCAACTCAGTACCCCAGCTGGCTTCAAACTTTTGCCTTATTGCCGGATCGGTTACCTTCTGATAACCGGAGCACACATCGGGCAGAGAACCCATATCGCAGGCGCCCTGTACGTTGTTTTGCCCCCGCAGCGGATTAACGCCACTGCCGGGTTTTCCGATGTTGCCGGTAAGCATTGCCAAATTGGCAATAGCCATAACGTTATCTGTGCCGTGGCTATGCTGGGTGATGCCCATGGAGTAAAGGATGGAAGCAGGGCTGTTTTGGGCATACATTCGGGCGGCTTCTGCTATCTGGTTCCGGGGTACGCCGGTAAT
>DAOVXW010000069.1 GCA_030635945.1 Dehalococcoidia bacterium | reverse complement strand
TCCATACCAAGTTGACTATCGAAAATATAAGCCAGCCGGGTGCCGAAGCGGAGAAGCCCAGTAAAACACGTAAGAGTAAGAAAGAGGTAACCGAAAGTGGCACATAAAAAGGGAGGCGGCTCCACCAGGCTGGGGCGTGACAGCAAACCCAAGATGCTCGGCATAAAGAGGTATGCAGACCAGAGGGTCAATGCCGGTACGATTCTGGTTCGCCAGAGAGGCACACGCATCCACCCGGGCAATAATGTCGGCATCGGCAGAGACCATACGCTATTCGCCCTTATTGACGGCATTACAAAGTATGAGCCGGCAGCAAAAAACAAGAGGAAGGTCAGCGTTTACGCTGAATAACCGTTATGAAAGCTAAAATTCATCCTAAATACCATCACGATGCCAAAGTAACCTGTTCCTGCGGCAATACTTTCATCATCGGTTCCACAAAGAAAACTTTAAAGGTAGAGCTGTGCAGCAAGTGCCATCCATTCTTTACCGGTGAGCACCGTATGGTGGACACAGCCGGACGTGTCGAACGTTTCAGGCAGCGCTACAAGATAGAGAAATAAACATATATCTATATACATGCAAGGGGCGGTGATAACATTTCCGCTCCTTTTTTATTGGGGGTTTTAAATGGCAAGAGATTTTCGTTACGGCGGGCAGGCGGTCATGGAGGGAGTAATGATGCGCGGCCAGAAAACGAGTGCCACCGCCGTTCGCCGCCCGAATGGTGAGGTGGTCGTCAACAGCAAACCACTGCCCAGATTATATACCGGCCGTTTGAGGCAAACCCCTTTTGTGCGAGGCATTATCGTTCTAATTGAATCAATCATTCTGGGCATCAACAGCCTTTTTTATTCAGCCAATATAGCGCTTGAGGAGGAGGGTGAAGATGTATCCGGCGGCTCAACCTGGGTGATTCTCGGGCTTTCCTTTGCGCTGTCTATCAGCCTGTTCTTTGTCGCCCCTCTTTTCCTGGCCAAGCTTTTTGACCCTTATATAGATTCATCCATTATTTTCCACCTTATAGAGGGTGGTATACGGCTGGTTATCTTCCTCGTTTTCCTCAGGTTGATATCACTGATGCCCGATATAAAACGCACCTTTGCCTATCACGGCGCCGAGCACAAGACGATTAACGCCTATGAAAACGGGGTTGACCTCGATGCCAAAACTATCCAGAAATACAGTACCTCCCATACACGCTGCGGTACCGCCTTCCTGCTGGCGGTGCTTGTTATAGCTATTCTCGTCTTTGCCCTCGTCGGCCGCCATGCAGTATGGCTCATGGTTCTATCACGGATTCTCTTGATACCCGTTATCGCTGCCATGGGTTACGAGGCAACCCAGTTCGGAGCCCGGCATATGAACAACGTTCTGGTCAGGGCTATTATGGCTCCCGGCATGTGGCTGCAGAGCTTTACCACCAGAGAGCCGGACGAAAAACAGGTTGAGGTTGCCTTAACAGCTCTTAATGAGGTGCTTGCTACAGACCAGCAAACAGCAGAACAGGCTCCTGCCGAGGTTGCTACTTAATATCTTCTTCTAACCGGCTAAAGAAACAGGTTCTTTCTCCGGTATGACAAACCGGGCCCATGGGATGCGCTTTAACCAGAATGGTATCGGCGTCACAATCCAGCCACATTTCGCTGACAATAAGGCGGTTACCGGAGGTAGCCCCCTTATGCCACAATTCATTGCGGCTTCTGCTGTAGAACCAGGCTTCGCCGCTTGACAGCGTAAGTTCAAGGGATTCTTCGTTCATATAGCCCAGCATCAGCACCTCACCGCTCTTGTCTTCCTGAATGATAGCCGGTATAAGTCCTTTTGTATCTAGCTTTAACTTTTTTCGCAACTGCTGCCTCCCGGTCTAATTAACTACCTTGAGCGCTTGCTCCAGGCTCATATCGCCGGTATAAAGAGCCCTGCCGATTATCGCCCCCTCCACCCCCAGTTTATCCAGCAGTTTCAGGTGAATTACCGACGATACTCCACCAGAGGCGATGACGGGATATCTTATGGAATCAATCAGCTCAAAGGTAGAGACAAAATTCGGTTCTGTGAGCGTGCCGTCACGGCTGATATCCGTATAAATGAACCGCCTGGCACCGAGCTTTGCCATAGACATGGCAAGATCAGCTGCTGTCAGCTCCGTTTCACTCTTCCAGCCGCGTGTTGCCACCTTGCCATCTCTGGCATCGATACCGATAACGATAGATTGACCGAAGCGGTGGCACGCCTCCTTTACCAGCTCATGGTCTTCAACTGCAGCCGTTCCCATAATGATACGGTCAATGCCCATTTTGAGGAGTTTTTCCATGGTTTTCATACTGCGGATGCCACCACCCACCTGCAAGGGAATCCAGACCGCATCATTGATACGCGTTATTGTTTCCAGATTACGGGGAACACCGAGGTCTGCGCCATCAAGGTCAACGATATGCAGCCTTGTCGCCCCCAGCGACTGCCATTTCATAGCCATTTCCACCGGATTATCGGAATATACGGTCTCCATACTGTAATCGCCCTGATACAGGCGGACACACTTGCCATCCTTTATATCTATTGCCGGAATTACTTCCATTTCACTTCTTCCATTCCTTAAGCTGACTGTAAATAGGAATTATATCACCTCTGCCGATGACTAACAATAATGGGGGTCTTGATATTATTCATCGAGAGGACGCACAAGCAGTATCTTGCCGTCCTGACCGACGACGATAACTTCAATCCCGGTATCTATATCCACATCAATTGTTTTTGCCCGCCACAATTCGGCACCGGTTTTTATCAAGCCCTCCGGTTGCAGCGGTTTTATCACTTTGCCCCGGCTACCGACCATAGTCCCCAGACCAGCTACCGGCTGCCTTCTCAGAGCCTGACTGCCTGCCCGGTAGCTAAAAACGGCAATAGCAGCCCAGACTATCATTAGCAAGATAAGTAAAACCAGTGGCAGGTTTATTCCCAGTTCCGGCAAGCCGACAAGCACAATCACAGCCAGCGCCGTCTCTTCCAGAATGGTGCTGATAACAGCCAGGATAAGTCTACCGTTCATCTTTATAACCGTATTGCTTCTTTTATTATATCAGGATATCTGTGTTGCCGATATTCGGAAGCGGGTGCTATAATTACAGCATATCACGCTTGGAGGAGCAATATATGAAATTAAGCCAGGATGAAGTACTACACATTGCCCGCCTTGCCAAGCTGGGGCTAACCGATGCCGAAGTCAGCAAGCTCAGTGAGCAGCTGTCTCACATACTGGAGAGTTTTGAGGTATTACAGCGAGTGGATACCACTGGTGTTCCGCCTACAGCACAGCCAAATCCTCTTAAAAACGTATTGAAAAAAGACAGGATTAAGCCATCCCTGTCACAGGATGAAGTGCTGGCTAATGCCCCGTGCAGAGATAATGAATTCTTCAGGGTAAGGGCTGTACTTGAGTGATAAAGGCTTGCTTCCGTCGTCTTTACCGCAGATGAATATAATGACTGATACCGATAGATTATATAAAAAAGGTCTCTTCCTTGAGTATATTACCGTTGCTTACAATGTTCTTGAGGCTATAGCCTCAATTGTATTCGGCAGTATCGCCGGCAGCGTGGCGCTGGTCGCTTTCGGCCTGGATAGTATAGTTGAATCACTCTCAGGGTTGATTTTAATCTGGCGGCTCAGGCAACATGGTAAAATAACGGCCGAAGCCGAGGAAAGGATAGAAAAAAGGGCGAGGAAGCTCGTTGCCGCTACCTTTTTCATACTCGGCTCTTACATATTGTATGAATCCGTGGAAAAACTGGCAACTGGGGAAATGCCGGACCCCTCTATGCCGGGGATAGTAATAGCCATACTATCAATAATCATAATGCCTGTATTAACATGGCAGAAGTATAAAACAGGCAAAAAGATTAACAGCAGGGCATTGATGGTTGATGCCAGGGAAACCCTTGCCTGTGCTTTTATTTCAGTGGCGCTGCTGCTGGGTCTGGGCGCCAACTATCTGTTCGGCTTCTGGCAGGCAGATCCGATAGTCGGACTGATAATCGTCATCTTCCTTTTCCGCGAGGGATGGGAAGCCTGGAGAGAATCCGGCGAAGAAGAGGAGGAGGATGGTGATTAAACAATGGTTAACAAAATATTGTTCACCTTATTGTCGATGTTTTGTCTTGCTCTATATTTCTCGGCATGCAACCCGCCCGGTAACAGCACGTCGCCCCTGGAAGACGGTATGAGGATAACACTACCCGAACCGAAATACGAAAGTGATATTTCTGTCGAAGAGGCTATACTGAACAGAAGGTCAATCAGGGGCTATGATAGCCAGGCTCTAACTTTGCAGGATGTATCCCAGCTTCTGTGGGCGGCTCAGGGAATCACCAATTCCTATGGCAATAGAGCCGCACCCTCTGCCGGCGCCACCTACCCCCTTGAAATATATATTGTGGCGGGTGATGTGGAGGGAGTTTGCCCATTCCTTTATGGTTCTGGTTTTCCCCTTGAAGGTGATGGTTTTT
>DAOVXW010000172.1 GCA_030635945.1 Dehalococcoidia bacterium | reverse complement strand
GGTGAATAAACGAACGGTATTCGCCCGCGCCAGCTACGTGGTATCTTAGAATCAATCATAAACTCGTTCAGCTTCTTGGTTTCCGTCATACCCAGTGGTTGAAAACGGTCTCCCGGCTTTCTGTGGCTGATTTTCAATTCGTTACCGGCTTTACCAAGGTCAAAGTAGGCAACGAAATCATCATCTTTTTCCATCGCTGCCGGCTTTATAATTTCAGCCTCTACCAGCCAGCCCGGCAATTTTGTTTTTCCGGGGATGCTGATGCGGTATTCGCTACCTATGTCAGGGTATGGACAGGTATTGACATTTTCCACACCCAGCAGATACCGGTCATATTCTATGGCAAATACAAGACCTCCCGGCAGGTTAATCTGTCTGCCCGCCGGCTTGTCCAGCACCGCCAGGATTTCTTCTATATGGCGAGTTTCTATATCTTTCAAATTGCCGATAATCTCCTCAATAACCGCCCTGAATAAACACCTCTTTAAGGCTATCGGTAATTCGTTAAGCCGGCCTTTGTGCAGGATAAACATACCTTCTTTTTCTTTAACTACCGCCGGCCAAAGGCGGGCAACTTCTGCATCAAGGAAGGTGATTTCATCGGCAGCAATAACAGCTGTACGCAGCAGGGCTGCCGCAATACCGGAATTATAACTTTTCAGCAAAGGCAGTAACTGCTGCCGTATTCTGTTCCTGAGGGGAGAGAGTGATAAATTGGATGTGTCCAGCCGGGGTATAAGCTTATTTTCACGACAGTAATCTACCGTCTGCTGACGGCTTATTTCCAGTAATGGTCTGGCAATGGTAATTTTATTACCATCAAGCAACCACTGGCTGCATGGTTTTAAGCCGATAAGTCCCTTTGTTCCTGTGCCGCGTATTATATGCATCAATACCGTCTCTACATTGTCATCAAGGGTATGGCCGGTGACTATAAAATCGGCGCCGACAGAGCCGGCTACCTCAGACAGAAAACGGTAACGCACCTCCCGTGCCGCCTCCTCCAGTGAAAGCCGCTTCTTTCTCTGATAAGCCTTTACATCAGCCTTGTCCATTGTCAACGGTATGTCAAGGCTATTGGCTAACCTTTCGACATAATCGGCATCCTCTTCGGACTCAGCGCCCCGCAGCTGGTGATCAAGGTGAGCTACGTGCAATTCTACGTCCAGTTCCTGCCTAAGCCTTAACAGGATATGTAACAGGCAGATCGAGTCAGGCCCGCCGGATACCGCCAGCAGCAGGCGTAAGCCCCCGGGGAACAGGTTGTACCGCTGTATAAAGCAGGCTACCTGCTGTTCCAGGGTGAGTTGTTGCTTTCCCGTTTTCATTTTCGTCTCAATTATAGTCAGCCGGGGCAAGGGAGGCAATTCTTAAGGAAACTGTGCCAGATAACCGGTATCGTTGAACAATTCCAGCCTTGCATTCTTTTCGTCGAGATTGATAATGCTTATGCACCCGGTGCTCATCCTGAAGCGTGTTATATGCGATAACGGCATCATTAGAGCCGCACATATGATAGTCAGAATGGCAAAATAATGGCTGACCAAGACCATTTCACCATCAATATGCTTTTGGTTAATCAGCTGTACAAAATCCCAGCTTCTCTGCTGTAAATCGGCTAAAGATTCTCCCCCAGGTACTCTGTATAACACACCGTCCCGGGTTAACAACTCGCTGAATCTCACTCCCAGCTCCGCAGAAGTTGCCCCCTCCAGCTTACCGACTTCAATCTCTCGCAGTGACTTTTCAGCTACCACCTCCAGATTGTGGTGACCGGCTATAATCTGCGCCGTCTCCATGGCGCGCTTCAGTGGGCTGGAATAGATAGTTTGAATACTTCTCTGGCTCAACCTTGACGCCAGTTTTTCAGCCTGCTGTCTGCCATTTTCATTCAACGGGGTATCGCTGGAACCACCTTGGATGCGAAACTCCCTGTTCCAGTCCGTTTTACCATGCCTGACCAGTATTATCCTCGCCATCGATTGCCTCTCTGATTCTCGACTTGCCGCTCTGCTTCAATTCGAAAAACTTGCTGGCATGCGCCAGCCGGTTATTATAGCTGGGATGGTCGTGGAACAATAGCTCAACCCAGCGGCCTGGTTCGGCTTCGGCCAGATTCTGGTCGGTAAGTTTGGCCATCATGGAAACAAATGCCTGCGGATTCTCCGTCAGTTGGAGGGCATATCCATCGGCCGTCTTTTCAAAGCGTCGTATGCATGTATTTGTGAAAGGTGTAAATATCATATTTGTCGTCGAAAATACCAAAGCCAGTAGAGGTAAAGCCGCTATATTGCCCATACTGCCGAAGCCAAGCGGTTCAACCGCCGCCGCTGTGATAATATAGGTTAACCATAGATATGCAAACAATAGGGCTGACTGCAATAGAAATATTCTTATAAAGTCCCGGTTCTTTTGGTGGCCCAGTTCGTGGGCGATGATCACCTCTATCTCCTCGGTAGAATAATTTTGAAGCAGGGTATCGCTCAGTGCTATGCGCTTTGTTTTTCCCAGCCCCATTATGGCGGCGTTAGCCACCGTTCCCTTGCTGCTGAAATCCAGGGTATAGATGTCTTTGATACCGGCATCGGATTTTTTCGCCAGTTGCCTGAATCTCTC
>DAOVXW010000058.1 GCA_030635945.1 Dehalococcoidia bacterium | reverse complement strand
TGTTTACGCTATGACAGTAAACATGAGCATTGTCTTTAAATCCCGTTTTCTCCAGGTTCTGTTTAATTATAGCACAACACCGCGGCTCTTGTTCAACAAAATCAACCCAACCGGCACCACGGCTCAGTGCCTCAATGCCGAGAGAGCCGCTGCCGGAAAAAAGGTCAAGCACCATCGACCAATCATCTGCTGCGGACTCCAGTATGGAGAATATAGCTCCCCGTACCAGCTCTGTTGCCGGGCGAGTTTTGAACCCCTTCGGAACTTTTAGGATACGCCCCTTTGCCTCGCCGGCAATAACTCTCATTTAACTACAAACCTTTCCTCTTTATCCAATCTCACAATTAATAAGGATAGCGGAGTTAAGAAAAGAGGTCAATTATCAAGAAAGGGTATTGACACATACCGTCAAGAATGGTATATATAATATGTACATAATAATGTACATATTATAGTTATTCAACATTATGTTAGAGGCTTTTTCTGTAACCAGCACAAGAAAGGCGTTCCTCCCCCTGATTGACCGGGTGGAGAATGAATCATATCACTTCATGATAACCAAACACGGTAAGCCAGCAGCCGTCGTAATCAGCTACGAAGAGTATTCCCAAATGGTAGAAACCCTGCAACTCATTGAAGATAGAGGATTAGTCCGCGAAATAAAGCAAGGTTCGACTGAAGCCGAACAGGGAAATATGATAACACTGACGGATAGTGATAATGGTATTGACTGAAATCCTTTTGAGCAGGCAGGCTTATTCGAACTTAATCAGCCTGCCTGCAAGTAAGCGCTTACTCGTCAGCAAGGCTCTGCATCGGCTCGGGAAAAATCCGGACATAGGCTTGAAGCTGTGGGGCATGAGTAGTTTTTATCTTTATCAGACAATGGCAGATACAAAGATAGTCTATAAACTATGCGATAGACAGGTTCAGGTATTAGCCATCAAAGCCGCCCCGGAGTATCCGCCATCATCCAAGGCCAAGATTTCAGCCGTTATCCTGGCTGCCGGCAAAACCGATTACCGGGATAACCTGCCGCTATCCCAGATTACCGAGTCCTTGCTGGATGCCGGTATAGATGACCTCATTGTGGTTCTGGGCTATCACGCCGAGCAGGCTAAAGGGGATTTAATAAACAAGGATATAAAGATAATAGTGAATCCGGATTATGAATACGGCTTGAGTAAATCCCTGAGATGCGGATTAAAAATAGTATCCAGAGACGCGGCAGCGGTCTTACTTACCCTGGGCAACCGCCCGTTTATAAAGCCGGAGGTTGTCAAGCAACTTATAAGAACCTACAAGAGCAGGGAAGCACCCATTATTGTTCCCACCCATTCCCATATGAGAGGACACCCGGTTATGTTCGACACATTACTGATTCCGGAACTGTTAAAGGCAAAGGGCAACACCGGTGGCAGAAGCGTTCTTCAGCACCACAACCGGGAACTGAAACAGGTTGAGGTGGAAGATGCCGGTATCCTTGAACAATTAAAAAACTAGCTGATGCAATTTAAAGGAGCTGAAGTAAAGTATTGAAGAGGCGAATTTTTATTCTAATCCTGGCTGTATTGCTAACTGCTATTTCTTTTGGTGGATGTTTCAGTATCGAGGATAATTCAATCGCCGTTTTTGCCGGCTCTGCCAGCAAACCAGCTATGGAAGAAGCAGCCCGGGCTTTTGAAGAAGAGACAGGGATAAAGGTTTACCTCACTTTCGGCGGCTCCGGCACCATGCTGTCACAGTTGATAATTGCCAGAGAGGGCGACCTTTATATTCCCGGCTCGCCCGATTATATGTTAAAAGCAAAAAATGAAGGTATTATCCATCCTGATTCTATTGTAAGAATTGCCTATCTTATACCGGCTATACTGGTTCAGGAAGGCAATCCCGAGAACATCCAGTCGCTTGCAGACTGGGCTAAGCCGGGGATTGAAGTCGGCATCGGCGCCCCGGAAACGGTTTGTGTCGGCCTTTATGCCTATGAGATACTGGAGCATAACGGGCTGATTGACGATATAAAAGAGGCAGGGACCATCGTTACCCATGCTGAAAGCTGCTCCAAGACCGCCAGCCTTGTCGCCTTAAAATCATTAGATGCCGTTCTGGGCTGGCGTGTTTTCTCCGAATGGCACCCGGATTCAATAGATATCGTCTATCTGCAGCCGGATCAACTTACGCGTCTGGCTTATATCCCGGGGGCGGTATCAACCTTCGCCAGAGATGAGGAAAGCGCCCAAAGATTTCTGGATTTTCTGGTTTCAGCCGAGGGCCAGCAGATTTTTAGCGAGTGGGGCTACATCACCACCGAAAATGAAACCAAACAGTATGCCCCCAATGCTGAGATTGGTGGCGAATATAAACTTCCCGATAATTATGAGCCATTGGTAAAATAGAATACTTCTGGAGTAAGATTTTATGCCTGGACTATTAAAGGGTATTGGCAGCGACAGGGCTTTCAAAGGGGCAACTATCAGCGCCCTCGCCCTGCTGGCTATCTTTTTCATCGGCATTGTAGTATCAATGCTTGCCTTTACAGATTGGAATACCTTTATTTCGGCGTTGCTGTCTGAAGAAATCCTGTTTGCCATCAGGTTAAGCCTGATTACAGCCACTATAGCCACCGTCATCGCTATAATGATAGCCATACCGGTAGCCTATGCCATTTCATACACAAAGTTCCCAGGCAAAGACCTAGTTGACAGCATGCTTGATCTGCCCATCGTTATCTCTCCGGTGGCACTAGGTGCCGTGCTGCTTGTTTTTTTCAGCACCCCGCTGGGCAGCAGCATTGATGATAATGTGATAAAATTTGTCTTTGCCGTACCCGGCATCATCCTGGCTCAGGTGGTCGTCATCAGTGCCTTGGCTATCAGGCTGTTAAAATCCACCTTCGACAGCATCGACCCAAGGTATGAGCAGGTAGGCAGGACACTGGGCTTAAGCAAAGCCAAGGCATTTATAAAGGTTACACTGCCACTGGCAAAAGACGGCTTAATCGCCGCCACCATTCTGACCTGGGCAAGGGCAATCGGGGAATTCGGGGCAACCGTTATTCTCGCCGGAGCTACAGCTATGAAAACGGAAACCCTGCCCGTTTCCATATTCCTCAGCCTGGCTTCCGCCGATGTGGAGAAGGCTATGGCCGTTATCTTTCTGCTGATAATAATTGCCGTTATTGTTCTGCTTATTATGCGAAAAATCACAAAAAGAAGATACCAGATATGATAGAAATTAAAGACCTTTCCATAGATTTGAGCGAGTTCCATCTGAAAAATATAAACCTGTCTATCAACGACAGGGAGTATTTCGTCATACTGGGGCCAACAGGCGCCGGCAAAACCATCCTGCTGGAATGCATAGCCGGACTTCATAAAGTAAAACAGGGAGAGATACGGGTAAACGGAGATAATATTACTAACCTGCCACCGGAAGAAAGAAAAATAGGCTACGTACCTCAGGATTACGTGTTATTCCCCTTTCTAACGGTGGCTGAGAACATCGCCTTCGGCTTAAAAGAGGCAAAGTATCCAAAAACAGAAATAAAGAAACGGGTCGACTCTCTTGCCCGTTTAATGGCTATAACCCACTTGATGAACCGCGATACACGCTCCCTTAGCGGCGGTGAAAAACAGAGGGCAGCCCTGGCTCGTGCTCTGGCGCTTTCGCCGAAAATTCTACTGCTTGATGAGCCACTGGGCGCTCTGGACCTGCAAACTGCCAAATATTTGAGGCTGGAACTGAAGCGGATTCATGACGAACTGGGTGTCACCACCATCCACATCACCCATGACCAGACAGAAGCTGAAGAGATAGCCGATAGGCTCGGTGTCCTTAATATGGGCAGATTAGAGCAGGTGGGCATGCCGGATGAAGTATTCTTTTACCCTGACAGCGAGGCGGTTTCCGATTTTATCGGCTCACCCAACATCCTGGAATGCACTTGCTGCAATTCCCTGGGGCAGGGATTGATGGAAGTTGATTGCGGCGGATTACGTATCATAATCCCCCACGATGGCAATTCCATAGAAAGGATTGCCCTGTTTCCGCGCGATATCTATATCTCCGATACCCAGCCACCCGGGCCGCATATGAACCGCTTCAAGGGAATAATAACCGAAATAAAACCCTACGGTACAACGGAAAGGCTGTTGGTGAAAGTAGGAGATAAAATTCTGCAGGCCGAAATACCACGTGATATCTCCGAAGATATGGATTTGATAGTCGGTAAAGAGGTATTCCTAATATTTAAGTTTAAAAGAATAAAGGTCTATGAATGCAAGTGCAACCACAATGAGGATAAAAAGCCATCGTAGCATTGCAGAGGAAGAAAATGAAGGTAATTGAAGACTTAATTTCAAGCCTTGATAAAAATGGCATAGTGCAGGAAGTCTATTCCTGCGTTCTGTGGACAGCGGTAATGACCCGGCACTGGGGGCTTGCCTCCAGCTTTCGCCCGGATCATCCCTGCCATGGTAGAATAAGGGGTGTAGGTGAGATGCGCGGTAAGCCGGCTATAGAGCTGGCGGAATACGCCCTGTCCGACAACCTACTTGAAGCTTCCATCGGTATGGCTACCATAAACTCACTTGTAGATATCGATGAGACAAAGTGTTCCGATGACAACGCCGCTGATATCCTGGTTGAAAAAGGAAGGGGGAAGAACATCGCCGTAGTCGGCCATTTCCCCTTTACCGAAAAGCTCAGAAAGGTAGCTAAAAAGCTGTGGATCTTGGAGCAGAAGCCTCGCGGTGAAGACCTGCCTGCCGAGGCATCCGAAGACATAATTCCGCAGGCTGACGTCGTCGGTTTAACGGGAACTTCGCTTATCAACCATACGTTTGAAGATTTAATGAAGTTATGTAAAGATAAATTCGTGGTTATGGTCGGTCCCACCAGCCCGCTTTCCCCTATCCTTTTCGAATATGGCGTGGATGTCATCAGCGGAATAAAGGTAATCCGGCCCGAAAGAATGCTCGCCTGCATCACCGAAGGCGCTATGTTCAGGCAGATAGAAGGTCTGAAATACCTGAGTATGAGAAAATAAGAGGACTTGGAGA
>DAOVXW010000046.1 GCA_030635945.1 Dehalococcoidia bacterium | reverse complement strand
GACAATCAATACGCTTTTGGATATCTGGCGATGTTTCATCGGTGGGCCTGAATGTTTCAAGTTTCAAACCGAAAATATCGCTGGATAGTTCGGCAAGAACCTTCTGAGCCTCTAGGAAACCTGTCCCGGAATCGGCAGCCTGATTTATCGCTCTTGCCAAATCAAAAATAATACCGATTGCCTGAGGTGTATTAAGGTCATCATCCATAACTTTAATCAACTGCCGGCGGTATGGCTCGGCATCAAGGGCATTACCGGCACCTGTGTTAACGTCTTCCCTTGAAATTACCCTTTGCAACCTCTCAGCCCCTCCCTCCGCCGCATCCAGGGCTTCTTCCGAATAGGTGAGGGGGCTTCTGTAATGAGAGCTTAGAACGAAGATGCGGATGGCATCGGCGCTGTATCTGGTTAAAGATTCCTTTATTGTTATCAGGTTGCCCAGGGACTTGCTCATTTTCTCTTCATTGAACTGGAGCAATCCGTTATGCAGCCAGTATTTAACAAACGGCTTTTTGACGGTGAAGCTCTCAGATTGGGCTATCTCGTTCTCATGGTGGGGAAAGACGAGGTCCTGCCCACCACCGTGAATGTCAATCCTGTCACCCAGATATCTCAGGGACATGGCGCTGCACTCTATATGCCAGCCCGGCCTGCCTTCGCCCCAGGGGCTCTGCCATGACGGCTCACCCGACTTTGAAGCCTTCCACAGGGTGAAATCCATCGGGTATTCTTTTTCTTGCCCGGCTTCAATACGGGCGCCGACCATCATAGACTCCAGGTTACGGTTGGAAAGTTTGCCGTAATCAACCGCCTTTCTAACCCGGAAATAAACACTGCCGGCGGCTTCATAGGCATAGCCTTTATCCACCAATCCCTGTATCACCTCTATTATTTTGGGGATTTCCTCGGTTGCCCGCGGATAAAAATCAGCCGGCCAGATATTCAGAGCATCCATATCCTCAAGAAAGCTGGCGGTGTATTTTTTCGCCAGTTCACCGGTGGATACACCGAGGCTATTAGCCCGGTTTATAATCTTATCGTCAATATCGGTAACATTCTGTACATACTTAAGGCTGTAACCGCTAAAGCGGAGATAGCGGCGAATGACATCAAAGATAATATAGCTCATTGCATGCCCGATATGCGCATTATCATATGGGGTAATCCCGCAGACATACATTTTTATTTCATCGCCGCGGGGTATAAATTCTTCCTTTTTGCCAGACAGGGTATTATAAACCTTCATTCCTTCTCCTCTGATATAGAAGCCACCGCCCAAGCGACCATCCCCTCTTCTCGGCCGGCAAATCCCAGCTGCTCCGAGGTGCTGGCTTTAATATTTACACAGCCGGTGTCAATATTTATTGTTTCGCCGAGTTTGCGGCACATTCTGTCTATATATTCCCTCAGCTTGGGCCGTTCGGCGACAATGGTGGCATCAATATTTACCACCCACCAGCCCTTTTCCAGAAGCATATCCTTTACCTTTTTCAGCAGGATCAGGCTGGAGATATCCTTGTATTGAGGGTCGCCGGGGGGGAAATATTTGCCGATATCCCCCATCGCCGCCGCCCCCAGCAGAGCATCAATTATGGCATGGGTAAGCACATCGGCATCGCTCCAGCCGATAAGCCCCTGCTCTGATGGTATTTCAATCCCGCCAAGCACCAGCCGGTGCCCGGGAGCCAGGCGGTGGACATCGTAACCTATACCGGTACGCATTCTAGCCACCTCCTTTTAACAGAATTCCGGCCAGAGCCAGGTCGCCGGGTGTGGTGATCTTTATATTATCATAAGAGCCCATATACAGTTTAATCTTATAGCCCAGCCTTTCCACCAGAGCGGCATCATCCGTCGCCATGCCTTTCGCTTTACTGTGGGCTTCTGCAATTATATCAAAACGGAACACCTGCGGCGTCTGCACTGCCCACAGGCTTTTCCGCGGCGGCGTACCCATGACAAAGCCATCATCGTCAGCCAGTTTTATGGTATCGGTAACCGGTACCGCCGCCACGGCGGCTCCGCTTCCCTCGGCCGCTTCAAGTCCATCTTTAATCAATGTTTCGGTTACCAGTGGCCGGGCACCGTCGTGGATTAGCACCCAGTGGCAATCATTCAGCCGATTAAGCCCATTTGCCACCGATTGCTGCCTCTCCTCCCCACCGGAGCAGACATCGCTTACCTTCGACCAGTTCTTTTCCACCACCAGTTCCTCCCCCCGTTTCAGACTTTCTTTGCTTAAGACAATTATTATCCGGTCAATAAGGTTGCACTGCTGGAATACATCCACAGACCACACCAGAAGCGGCTTACCCGCCAACGGGGCGAATATCTTATCCATCCCACCCATTCGCTCCCCCCTGCCGGCGGCGGTGATTACAGCGGCTGTTTTCTGGTTATTAAACATTTTTCTTCTCCCCCACCAGCCCCACTTTTATGGCTTCCTTGAGGGTGGTGACGGGGATGAGTTTAATGCCCCTTGGGGTATGGCTGGCTTTGGCGCTGGTTGCCGGCACCAGGCAGCGTGCAAATCCAAGCCGGGCGACTTCACCTATCCGTCTATCCAGCTGGGAAACAGCCCTCAGTTCGCCACTCAAGCCGATTTCACCCACCGCCACCAGTTCCGGGTCAACACCCTTATCGCTGAAACTGGAAGCTATAGCCAGGGCGATGGCTAGATCTGCCGCCGGCTCGGCAATTTTTATACCGCCGGTAGCGTTAACGATAATATCCTGACTGGCCAGTTTAATTCCGACCCTGCGGCTCAGCACGGCGGCAATCATCAGCAACCTGCCGAAGTCAACGCCGTTGGCGGTGCGGCGGGGCAAGCCAAAGCTGGTGGCGTTTGTCAGAGCCTGAACCTCAACCAGCAACGGACGGCTGCCTTCCAGTGTCGGCACTACCGCCGAACCGACAGCCTGACTCATCCGTTGCGATAAAAATACCTGCGAGGGATTTTCCACCTCAACCAGCCCCTGTGCCTTCATCTCAAAGATACCGACTTCATTTGTTGAACCGAAGCGGTTCTTTATCGAACGCAGCAGCCGGTAAGAGCTGAAATGCTCGCCCTCCAGGTAGAGAACGCAATCCACGATATGCTCTAAGATCCTTGGCCCGGCAATGGTGCCGTCTTTGGTTACATGCCCGGTTATAAAAAAGGGCACCTGTTTGGATTTCGCCCACTGCATCAGCCGCATGGTGCACTCCCGCACCTGGGCGATACTGCCCATCGTCGTTTCCAGTTCGGGGAGATAGACAGCCTGAATTGAATCAACTACCACCAGGCAGGGATTCAAATCCTCAATGCTATTTAATATAGTATTAATGTTTGTCTCGGATAGCAGATAAAGCCGCTCACCGTCTATCTTGAGACGCTGCGCCCTGAGTTTTATCTGGTGCAGCGTTTCTTCACCGGAAACATAGACGACATTGCCCTCATTCTGGGCTAACAGGGCGGCTACTTGCAGCAGCAGGGTGGACTTGCCGATACCGGGTTCGCCGCCGATGAGAACCAGTGAGCCCGGCACCAAACCCCCACCCAGCGTCCGGTTAAACTCTGCCATAGGCAGTTGCCGGCGTTCATGGTGACTGACAACGATTCCGGATAGCTCCTGCGGTTGGCTGGATTCAGAGATAGAGCGGGTGGCAGTTGCCACCACTTTTTCTACAAAACTATTCCATTCCTGGCAGCCGGGGCAGCGGCCCATCCATTTCAGGCTTTCCTTGCCACACTGCTGGCAGACAAACACGACACGGGATTTATTCACGGGCTAATTATAGCACGATAACAAAATGTTCCGCTCTATATAAAAGGGGCACTTGTGTTTGGAGCAGGGCACGCCTTTTTATATAAGGAAATCTTTACTAGAGGTGAAAATAATGGGAAAACAGTATTACATCATCCTGTTGATTGATATGCTTAACTGATTCAAGCGGACAAAACGATTAACAGCATACTAGAGCAGCATAGTGAGGAAAGCGCCGGCAATAACCGCCGAGCCGATAACGCCGGCAACATTGGGCCCTATGGCATGCATCAGCAGGAAGTTACGCGGATTCTCTTTCTGCCCCAGGTGCTGAGCCACCCGGGCTGCCATTGGTACCGCCGAAACACCGGCAGCGCCGATAATGGGATTAAAGGGCTCTTTTGTCACCAGTCTCATCACTTTACCCAGCAAAACACCGCCGGCAGTACCGCAGGAAAAGGCAATCAGCCCCAGAGCCAGAACCAAAAGCGTTTCTTTGCGCATCACTAGATCACCGGGCATAGAGGCGCCGATTGACAGCATGAGGATAATGGTGACTATATTGATAAGCGAATTCTGCGCCGATTTTGAAAGCCTCTCCACCACTCCACTCTCCCGTATCAGGTTGCCAAACATAAACATACCCACCAGAGGAGCGCTGCGTGGCACCAGCAGGATTACCAGTATGGTGCACACCAGAGGAAAGAAAATCTTTTCCCGCTTGGAAACATGCCGGATCTGCGGCTCCATATAGGTTTCTCTTTCCTTCTTGGTGGTCAACGCCCGGATAATGGGTGGCTGTATGATAGCCACCATTGCCATATATGAATAAGCCGCCACCGCCGTAATGCCCATAAGCTCGGGGGCCAGCTGGGAGGTTAGATAGATAGTCGTCGGGCCATCGGCGCCACCGATGATGCCGATGGCTGCCGCTTCTCTTAATCCGAAATCGGCAATGCCGAAATGCCCCAGAGCCAAGGCGCCCAGAAAAGCGACAACAATGCCTATCTGCGCCGCCGCCCCCAGCAGAAAGAGCCGGGGGTTGGCAATAAGGGGACCGAAGTCTGTCATAGCGCCCAGCCCGAGGAAGATAAGCTGCGGCAGGATGGTGTATCTGAGAAGACCGTATTCAATAAAAGTGCCCAGAAGGCCGGCCGAACCTATTTCACCGCCTACATCCTGAGGCTGCACTAAAAGCCCGGTGTTAGGCAGGTTAGCCAGTATCATGCCCACGCCGATAGGCAGCAGTTCGTATGGTTCCCATTTCCTTGAAATGGCAAGCCAGATGAAGACCAGACCAATGACAAGCATGATTATGTTGCCCCAGGTTAGTGCTTCAAATCCAGTCTTGAAAATACTATCCATTTAATTTCCTTTAATCACAACCGAAACCATAAACCACCCAACCCGTAAACCTATCCCTATTTCTTGTTTTCAGCTTCATCGTCGCCGTTATTTCTGTTGAGCACCAGCCTGAGCAGCCATGTCACCACCGCCAGAGCAGCCAGGATGACAAAGACAAGACCAAAACCGATACCGGCAATTCGCCAGGCTTCTACCCAATCAATTTCCATTTTTCTTTATACCACTTCTACTATTCGGTAGATAAAAAAAGTGCGGTAAAATATACTTTCTTCTCTACCGCCCTTAATTCATTTCAGTTATCTTAATATATATGATATCTTAAATCAAACTTACGTTTCTCCCAGTAGGGCGCCTACAGCTCCCGGGCGAATTACAATCTCTGTTCCCTCAAGATCAACGATTACCATATCGCCAGACTGGAATTTGCCGCGCAGCAGATCTTCCGAGAGTTTATCTTCAACCATATTCTGAATTACCCGGCGCAATGGGCGTGCACCG
>DAOVXW010000103.1 GCA_030635945.1 Dehalococcoidia bacterium | reverse complement strand
TGATAAGCGCCCCAAACCGCCGGGACCACAGCTGGGACGCCGTCGCCGTATTTCCGACCGTGGTTTACAGCTCAGAGAGAAGCAAAAAGTACGTCATAGCTATGGCATGCTAGAAAAGCAATTCAGGCGCTTTTTTGCAGAAGCAGGGAGACAGCCGGGTATTACCGGAGAAAATTTACTGGTTTTGCTGGAAAGGCGGCTTGATAATGTCATCTATAGACTGGGCTTCGCTGATTCACGCGCCCAGGCGCGCCAGCTGGTTCAGCACGGGCATATAATACTAAACGAATTCAAAACAGATATCCCTTCCTGCCTGGTAAAAGAAGGAGATACAATCATCTGGCGCGAAAGAAGTACAAAGAGCGAATACTATAAACAGAGGCTTCAGAGTATCGGAGGGCAGGCTGTAGCGGGCTGGCTGAGCCTGGATAAGCAGAAGCTTATTGGAAAAGTTTTATCTCTGCCCACTCCGGACGATGTTGAGATAAAATATGATGTCGCCTCTGTTGTCGAACACTATTCGCGGTAGTTTATAAGGAGGTCGCATTGTCTAGCATAGCGATACCAAATATAGAGTGTATTGATAGTAGTGATAATTACGGACGTTTTATAATTGAGCCGCTGGAGAAGGGTTTCGGTACTACTATCGGTAATGCTATGAGGCGTATATTACTCAGTTATCTAACCGGTGCTGCAATAACAAGAATGCGAATTGAAGGCATTCAGCACGAATTCACCACGATTCCCGGTGTTAAGGAAGATGTCATTGAAATTATGCTTAATATCAAGGCGTTAAATATAAAATCTTTCTCCGGCAGGTCAGGCGTACTGGAACTGCAGAAAACGGATGCCGGTGAAATCCACGGTGCTGATATCAAACCATCGATTGATTTTGAAATTGTCAATCCTGAGCTCTATCTGATGACGCTGGATTCTGCTAAAACCGAATTAAATATAGAGTTTGATGTTGAGATGGGGATGGGCTATAAACCTGCGGAATCAGGAGAAAATCTGATGGCAGGCGCAATTCCGGTGGATGCCATCTTCGCGCCGGTGCGAAAGGTTAATTTTACGGTTGACTCGGCGCATGCCGGGCGGGAGACCAGCCGGGAGCGTTTATATCTGGAGGTGTGGACAAACGGCACCACAGCCCCGGTGGATGCCATAAGCAATGGTGCCAGTATACTGATTGAACAGATAATGCCGTTTGTTGATTTCAGCCGGGTTTCTCAGATAGCAGAGGAGAAGGAGGCATTGCGTGCAACTATCTCCGATGATGTGTACAATATGCCGGTAGAGCAGTTGAACCTTTCGGTTAGAGCTATGAATTGTCTGAGACGAAGCGGTATCAATACGGTTGGCGAGCTTATAAGCACTGATATAAATGATTTAATGGCACTGCGGAATTTCGGGCAAAAATCTAAGAAAGAAATAGATGAAAAGCTTGAGGCACTGGGATTGTCTTTTACTCCCGGTTTAAGTGAGAGTAAGAGCCAGCCAGAAAATAAGGCCAAAAACAAGAAAACTGACGAGAAGGATGAAGAACCGGGTGCAGAAGACTAAAGCAATACCCGGAATTGCAGCAGGTATATTATCTATTATGGTGGTAATGGAACATGAGACATAAAGTAGCCGGCAGGAGTTTGAGCAGATCTACAGGTCACAGGAAATCACTGTTCCGTAATCTGGTAACAGAGCTCCTTGCCTATGAAAAAATAAAGACGACCGAAGCAAAAGCCAAGGAAATACGCGGCATAGCCGAAAAGATGATTACACTGGGCAAAAACGGCGGGCTTGATGCACGGCGTCAATTGTTAGCCTTCATCTATGATAAAAAAGTGGTTGATAAGGTTTTTAACGACCTTGCGAAAAGATATGTCGAGCGTCCCGGTGGTTACACCCGCATCACAAAATTGGGCCGCAGGCTGGGGGATGGGGCAAGCATGGTTAAACTGGAGCTGATGGCGTAATGGCATTAACCGGAGTAAAAGCAATACGGGATATATCTTCAAACAAAAGAAAGATGTCCTTGGATGGAGATATTGAAAACCCTCTGCCGGCGGAAAATGCCACAAAGGTTGCGTTGCTATTGGAATACGATGGCAGCAGATATCACGGCTTTCAACTACAGCAGAATCTACCCACCATACAGGGTGAGGTAGAGAAAGCGCTGAAAAAACTTACCGGTGACAGCATACGGGTAATAACCGCCAGCCGCACCGATACGGGCGTTCATGCCAGCGGGCAGGTAGTTAGCTTCCGAACAGAGTCATTACTAGCAAAGAGGGTATTTGTAAGCGGATTGAATTATTATCTACCGAAAGATATCGCCGTGAAGGCGGCTTACAGGACTGGCGAAACCTTCGATGTAAGGAGACAGGCTACCAGCCGTGAATACAAATACTATATTCTGAATAGAACGACACGCTCTCCGTTATGGGATGGCTATTCGCATCGGGTAAGTGGTGAACTGGATATTGAAGCTATGAACCTGGTGGCTAAAATACTCATTGGTGAGCATGATTTAGCCTCGTTTGCCAGCAATCTGGGAGTAGAATTAAAAAGTACCAGGCGCCGGGTCTATAAGTCAGAGGTTAACAGGGAAGGGGAAATGGTTATTTTTGAAATAATAGCCAATTCTTTCTTGCCTCACCAGGTGCGCAATACCGTCGGTGCCCTTATCCGGGTAGGATTGGGCAGGATGACTGTAAACGAGTTCCGTAGTATAATGGAAACCAGGAAAATCGGTCTGGCGGGGCCGGCGGCACCTGCAAGCGGCCTTTTTCTGGTCAAGGTAAACTATAAGAAAAAACTTGAGGAATATGATATTGAAAACCTATAGTGTTAAGGCTTCTGAGATAAAGAGAGACTGGCATATAATTGATGCCGATGGAAAGATCCTGGGGCGGATGGTGACGGAAGTTGCCAAACTGCTTATGGGTAAACATAAACCAATATTCAGCCGTCATCTGGACACCGGAGACTTTGTCGTTGTTATCAATGCCAGAAAGGTTCATACAAGCGGCAATAAAGAAAAGCAAAAGCTATACTACCGGCATTCAGGCTACCCCGGTAGCTTGAAAAGCGTTACTCTGGAAGAGATGCTAAAAAAGAAACCGGAGCAGGTGATTGAACATGCCGTCAAAGGAATGCTGCCCAAAAATCGTCTGGGCAACAGTATGATAAAAAAACTGAAGGTATATGCAGGGGATTCACATCCTCACACGGCTCAAACGGGAACCGATAAATAATTCGATAAGAAGTTTGCGAGGGAGTATTGAAAAAGAAGGGTTATTCTCACGGGACAGGTAAGCGCAAGGAAGCGGTTGCCCAGGTAAGGTTAATGCCGGGCAGTGGCACCATTGTGGTAAATGGCATGCCATATGAGGAGAGGTTTAACCGTATCCTGCACCGCCAGCTGATAATGAAACCAATGCTGGCAACCGATACCGTCGGTAAATATGATGCCATAATCAAAATTGCCGGTGGCGGCGTATCCGGGCAATGCGGAGCCATTACTCACGGAATTGCCCGCGCTTTACTGCAGGAAAAAGAGAGTTTCAGGGTTTTGCTGCGCAAGG
>DAOVXW010000064.1 GCA_030635945.1 Dehalococcoidia bacterium | reverse complement strand
GCCGATGACGGCTGGATGCCGCAGACAGAGGAGCACGTGCAGATTCTGGACATGCTGGGCGTGAAAAATGGCATCGTTGCCCTGACAAAGATAGACCTTGTTGATGACCCTGGCTGGCTGGAGCTGGTTGAGAAGGAAATAACAGAGAAATTAGCACTAACTGGCCTGAGGAATGCACCCATAATAAGGGTCAGCAGTAAAGACGGCAGCGGTATTCAACAGCTGAAAGAAGCCATCGACAAACTGGTACTGGAACTGGTTCCCAGGAAGGATATCGGCAAACCACGCCTGCCGGTAGACCGCGTCTTTACGATGAAGGGGAGTGGGGTGGTGGTAACCGGGACGCTCATCAACGGCAGCCTATCCGTCGGCGATGAGGTCTTTATCTCCCCGGGTGGGCAGACGGCACATATCCGCTCTATAGAGAGCTATAAACAGCAGGTGAAAAGGGCAAAACCGGGCAGCCGGGTAGCCCTTAATCTTACCGGTGTTAAAAAGTCCGGCCTTGAGCGCGGCGATATTATTATGGCAATCAATGCCAGAACAAGCCGTATGGTTAATGTGGAATTGAGGCTGATACCGCAGCTTGCCATTCCACTGAAAACATATAGTGAAATATTGTTCTATTTAGAGACCAGAGAGCTTCTGGGCAGGATAATTATATTTGGCAGGAATGAAGTTTCGGCGGGGGGGACGGCTATGGCTCAGATACGCTTTAACAGTGATGTATCGGCGTATATCGGCGAGCATTTTATTATAAGGCGGCAGTCGCCGGCGGTTACCATCGGTGGTGGCATTATTCTGGATCCGCTGGTGGCTAAGTTCAAAATCAGGGATGCAGATAAAACGATCGCTTTTCTTGAGCGGCGTAAAAACCTTTCACCTGGAGAACTGGTACTGACGGAAGTGGAAAAGAGTGAATATACCGAGAGAAAGGGGTTTCTGGAAAACTGCCATTATTCGGCAGTGGAAATAGCCGACCAGATAAAACTGCTCCAGCAACAGAACCGGCTTATGATAACCGATACCTATATTATTGATTCAAACCACTGGCAGCAGCAGCAGAATAAACTCCTGGGCAGCTTGCGCAGGGAACATAAAGTAAATCCACTTAATAAGGGTTTATCACAGTCGGTACTGCAGAGTCAGTTGGATCTACCGAAAGAAGCATTTAACCAGATGATGGCAACCCTTATTGAAGATGGCAGAATAGACCGCCAGGAAGATTCCGTGTACCTATCTTCGCACAAACCGGCGCTTTCTTCCAAGCAGGATGAGATGGTATCTGCTATAAAGCAGCTTTTCAAGAAGAATGTCAGTAACCCGCCGAAAACCTGGGAAGTAGCTGAAAAGATACCGGGCAGTGAGAAGGTTGTTCGTTTTATGCTGCAGCAGAATATGCTCATTGAATTACCTGATAATATCCTGCTTGAGAAGAAACACTACGAAGAAATAGAGGATGGAATAACCGACTTTCTGGGAAAGAAAGGCGAAATCTCTATCCAGAACATAAATTCGCTTTTCGGTTTCAGCCGAAAATATACCATTCCACTGATGCAATACCTGGATATAAAAGGTGTTACCCGTCGGGAGGGAAACGTAAGGGTTCTGACTAAGAAAAAGAAATAATAAGTAGTAGTCTGAATTTAAAAAAGGCTTCGGTTTATTGCCGCAGCCTCTGCTTATTATCTGATGGAGACGGGGAAGGGTCAAACTCGCCCTGAAACAATTATCAGTTGCCTCTCAGAACTCACTGCATGATAGCTGCAACTTCTTAAATGAAGACATGAATGCATAAAAGATTATTAACTCTCTAGTTTAGTCTACCATCAATGTAAAGATGAGGCACAGATAGCAGTTCTGCACCTTTTGTGTGCTGTAAAAAATTGCACTAGAGTTTTAAAGTCCTAAAAATAGTTCTTAAGCGTATCGAATAATTATTTGCAGTTATTTTGACTAGCATACTGTGTGTACGTATACTAGGCATCAGTTATGAGATTGCTGAATGTGATGGTTACAGTCAAACTTGACGAGGAATGCCTTCATCAAATTGCTGACCTGAGCCCGGAATTAAGAGTTACAGATGTTTCAGGGTTAATCAAAGCGGAATGCAAAGGCGACTTTTCATCAAAAGACAAGCTCGATGTTTTTTTAGCCAAGGCTGATATAATCTATGGTTTCACGTTTCCAAAGAACCTTGTTGCACGGACTCCGAGGCTTAAATGGATTCAAAGTACCTCTGCCGGGGTAGAACATATCCTGGGTCATGATCTAGTACAGAGCCCGGTGCAAGTAACCAGTGTTAGCGGTATTCATGCCATACCGATTGGGGAGTTTGTTATGGCACTCATTTTGATGTTTGCCAAGCAAGCGCCATTGTGTTTTGAATTAAAAAAAGGAGGCAATGGAAAGAATTCCCTCCAGTTGTCTTGCACTCGAAAACTGTGGGAATAGTCGGATTGGGCAGCATCGGCACCGAAATAGCCAGACTGTCGAAAGCCTTTTCTATGAAGGTCATAGCCATACGCCGGTCAACTAAAAAATTAGCGAATGCCAGAAATGTTGATGTTTTATTACCTCTGGATGGATTAAACCAGCTACTCACTCAGAGCGATTTTATTATTCTATCTTTGCCCCTGACTAATGAAACACACGGACTAATCGGAGAAAAGCAACTCAAGATCATGAAATCAAGTGCCTATTTAATCAATGTCTCGAGGGGAGCTATTATTGATGAACAGGCACTAATAGAAACACTTGAGAACAATCAGATTGCTGGTGCCGGTCTGGATGTCTTTGCAACAGAACCTCTACCGGCCGAAAGCAAGTTATGGCAACTTAAGAACGTGATCATCACTTCACACATATCGGGAGTAATGACAGATTATTTAACTAAGACAACAATAGTTTTCTGCGAAAACCTGAGACGCTATCTGGCAGGGCAGAAACTTCTTAATATTGTGGATAAGAAAGCAGGATACTGATTCTTATGCTTACGACCTGCATTTTTCGAAAACGGTTTTCTGTGCCATTCTGTAAAAAATATGTATAATAGCAAGGTGTTGCAAAAAGAAAACGAGCAGCGGAAAAAGCCGGTAGCACTATATGATGCGGGCGGCTGGTTTTTAATCCCCTTGTTATTTGGTATTGGCGTAGTGGGGCTGCTGCTTGATTATTTCTGGAACTACCTGCTATTTATTCTTGGTTTGCGGTGGCTGAAGTTCAGCTTAAGCACCAGAAGAAAGCATGTCTATTGCATCATAGCCACCTCTCTTGGCCTGACTATAGACTGGTTATATTACAGACTGGCCTGGGACTCTCTAAGAGTTGCCGGTACAAAGATACAAATATTTGCAAGCGCCGGCGAACAACCTGTGTTGGGGTGTCTAAGCATTTTAGCGCCGATGGTTTTAATTATGTGCCCTACCCCCATAAGGTGTACCACTTGTTAAGTTAGGGTTACCGGTATTATAGCCTCAACTGGTAAATTACTATTATATCCTCTTTTTAATAATTATGACGCCTGGCATATTAATTCTATAGCCTCAGCGCAAATTTTAAGTACTTTTTATTCAACAATATATTAAAAGTGCAATACTACTACCTAGTATTCCCTTCAGAAGCGGTTCTATGATTACCTATAGTTAAATCTTTTTTTACTTCCATGAGGCCTGATAAGTCAATAACGTAGGAACACTGAAGGCACCTTCCGTCTTGGTCATAGAAATCAAAATCCAGATAAATATTGCCTCCGCATTTAGGACAGTGTATTTTGGTGAATATTGCCATCATTGATCCTCCTTCTAAAAAGCAATTTTTATATAATATATATTCTCAATATGATCACTAGTATGATTTTCTTTAACTGATCTACCACTCTCCCAAGCTTTGTCAATGCTACAGAAGACGCTGCAAAATATCAGCCAAAGCAATTACAAACCAAACACCCCAAGCCGAAATTGCAAGAATAGATAACGTTATGAGCCAAGCCCTTGTTTTAATGGAAGTTCCCAGCAAGTTATAATCGACTGCCTCTTCAGGACAAATTTCTATACAGCGTCCGCACCTAATACAATTTGAATTTGGAGCCTTGGAAAATTCCACCGCCCTGGGAGTTATGGCATACATTCGGCACTCCTGGACGCAGTCATTGCACTTGATGCATTTATTCTTATCTATCTTTATCCGGAAGAGGCTGGCTTTATTGAAGAGAGACGCCGCCGCACCCACAGGGCAGATAAGGCACCACCATCTCCTCTTGGTCATAAACGGCAAGAATATCATGAAAATGAAAATTATGGCCATGACTAGCCAAAAAATGATTGTACTTTTAAGCCACAACCACGGAGAGAATATGCTTATCAGTGGGAAGGAAAAAATAATAGACAGCAATATCACAGCTAGTAGAAGCCCATATTTACTATGGTAAACCCAATTCTTTAGCCCTGCGTAGTGAACCCCCCCCCCTTGGTCGTAACTTGCCTTTTAAACATATTTAGTGACCATCTCTCTTTCTTGCCGGTTACAAAGGTTTCACTCAACCCCCCGTAAGGGCACAACCACCCACAGATAGATCTGCCAAGTATGAGAACGGTCATGAAATAAGGCACCATATACATAAAGACGCCCCAGGGGCTTGAAGCGAATCT
>DAOVXW010000074.1 GCA_030635945.1 Dehalococcoidia bacterium | reverse complement strand
TTCCATAGAGGCAATAACGGCCGTCGTCTAGTAGAAATAGTTGAATTGCTGGAGCTTGACCTATCGCGTCAAACCAGGGCTTATTCCAAAGGAATGAAACAGAAGCTGGCTATTATCCAGGCATTTATGAATGACCCGGAACTGCTGGTACTCGACGAGCCTACCCTAGGGCTTGACCCTCTTGTACAGCACAAGTTCTATGACCTGCTGATATCAGAGAAAGCCAAGGGCAAGACTATATTCCTTTCCTCGCACATTCTGCCCGAGGTAGAAAGGGTCTGCGACCTGGTGGGTATAGTTCGCGATGGCCAGCTCGTTTCGATTGAAAATGTTGCCGACCTCAAGTTCAAGAAGGTGCGCCGCATGGAGCTATCCCTGAACCGTGAAATATCACTGGAAGAGCTTAAAATGGAAGGCATTGAAATCATCGAGGCCAAGGGTACGCAAATACAGCTGAAGGTGAAATCGGCAAATATTCAGAAACTGCTTGCCCAGTTGAGCAAGCTGCCCATTGATGATATGGCATTCCCTGAAGCCGCCCTGGAGGATACATTTATGGAGTTCTACGGGGAGGACCGGCAATGAGTATGAAACTGTTTCTCAGTAATCTGAAGCTGAGCCGCTGGGGGATTCTTGCCTGGGGTATACTCATTTTCCTTTACGGCATACTGACCATGTATCTCTACCCCACAATGACCGAATCATCCTTAGATATTCTGGGTTATATCAATGCGCTGCCGGATGCAATGAAAGCGGCTTTTGGTTATGAAGGCATAGACTTTACAAACATGACCTTCACCCCGGAGGCATTTGCCACCCTGGAGTTCCTGGTAATATGGCCTCTTCTTATCGGTATCTACGGCATTTTTGCCAGCATCAGCCTTGCCCGCGAAGCTGAGCGCGGCACTCTCGACCTGCTTCTAGCCCAGCCTGTCAGCCGTTATAAGGTACTCGTCAGCAAGTTTTCCGTTTTTATTTTTGCTGCCCTGATGATAGCAATCGCCTCTCTGCTGGGCCTTCTTATTGGTGCCTTAATTATAAATGAAACGGTCGATACAATGAGTCTGGCGCTGGTTCTAATAGAAGCGCTGCTCCTCGTTCTTTCCTTTGCCAGCTTTACCCTGCTTTGCTCGGTAATCTTCCTCGAACCAAGGAAGAGCCTGCTGGTTGCCGGGGTATTTGTAGGCGGCTCATATATAGTCAACTTTATGGTACCGATTTTAAACCCATCGGTAAGCTGGTTACGCAATATATCGCTTTTCTACCACTACCAGCCCAATGAAATAGTGAACAACGCCTCTCTTGACTGGACATCTGTCTCCGTCTATATCGGTGTATCCATCGTCTGTTTTGTTGCCGCCATGGTTATCTTCCAGCGGCGTGATCTGGTTACCTAGCCGAAGCATATTCAATCTTCATCATTGCTCTTCCTGTTCAAGCTAACAATCCTGCCATGCTAACCTTTCTTCCTTACTATCGTTATATCTAGCAGAGTATCGGTTTAAATACCCGATTCAGGAGCTTAAATGCCCTATTCAGGAGGACGAGTATGATATTTAGAAGATTCAAGGTAATAGCCCCTATATTAATCCTGGTGCTTTTGGCTACCATGGTACCCAGTTGCCGCCCGGTTTTTGCGGCTGAGAGTTACCTGGCAGTGATACCGGAGGTGCTGCACAGCAGCCAGACGGAAGAGCTTTCCCTGACTCTTTTCAGCGGCGATAAACCGGCTTCGGGAAATGTTGAGATTGCCCTGCTGGACGAAGGCAAGGAAATTTTGAAGATTAATAAGGACATCTCTGGCAAAGGGATAATAAAGCTGGATATTCCCGATGTCGCTGACGGCGATTACGAAATCCGTGTAAAGACCTCCGGTTTTGAGGATACGGCTACGGTTAAGATAGAAAAGAACTTCCTCACGTTTCTGGAAACGGACAAGTCCATCTACAAACCGGGGCAGACCATCCATATAAGACTTATTACCCTTAACGATGAACTGAAACCTCTTGAAGAAAATGTTGTCATAGAGATTCTGGATGCCAAGGGGATAAAGATATTCCGCAACGAGATAACCACCGACGAATACGGCATGGCGAGTTTAGAGATGCCTTTATCCGGTGAACCCAACCTCGGCGTCTGGAAGATAACTGCCGAAACCGAAAACGGCAAGACGCAGCTTGATGTCAGGGTGGAGGAATATGTTTTACCCAAATACGAAGTGCAAATTGAGCTGCCCAAGCAATGGTTCCTTGTAGATGAAACTATCAGCGGTAATGTTTTCGCCGAATACAGCTTCGGCAAGCCGGTAAAGGGTGAGCTTGAAATAACAGCCTCCAGATATGTCGGGGAGTGGGAAGAATACGCCGTATTCTCCAAGGAAATAGACGGCGATACCGATTTTGAAATTCCGGCCGTCGGTTACGTTGTCGGCACACCTGCATCAGGCGGTATGGGCAATGTCATACTTGATATCACCGTCAGGGAAAACTCTACCGGCTACGAGGAAAAGACGAGTATATTGCTCACCGTCGCTCAAACACCGCTGAATATCCAGATAATACCAGAGAGTTCGGTATTCAAACCCGGTCTGCCTTTGAACCTGCTTCTGGTTACCGAAACGCCGGCTAATAAGCCGCTGGATGCCAGGTTAAACATCACAATAACCTATCTGAATGCCGATTATAAAGAAGAGGATACGCAGCAGAAAGAGGTTGATACCGTCAATGGCACAGCCTTATTTGAGGTAACACCACCAGATAAAGCGGTCGCTATGATAATAGAAGCCTTTGAACTAACCCCGATATCTTCAGTGCAACCGGCACAAGCTGAAAAAATCATAACCTCATCCTATTCTCCTTCAAGTAATTTTATTCACCTTGAGCAGATAAGCGAAGGTATTCCCGAAATAGGCCAGGATATATTTTTCCGCGTCAACTCGACCACAGAGGCGGCTAACTTCTATTATGAGGTTATCTCTCGTGGTAATGTCGTATTCTCCGATTTCACGCAGAGCAATACGATTTCCTTTGAGGTTACGCCGCTGATGGCGCCTTCTTCCCGCCTGCTTACCTACCAGATACTGCCCAACAGCGAGGTGGCGGCGGACTACCTGCCCTTCAAGGTTAATGCCGCATATCCCCACGATGTGAAAGTAGAGTTTAATGATAATGAAGCCGCCCCCGGCGATGAAACCGAGATTAACATAGAGACCGACGGAGAAGCCAGAGTGGGCATATCTATCGTTGATAAATCTGTTTTTATCCTGGCTGAGAACCGCCTGAATCTGCAACAGGTATTCGACGAGCTAGAGAGGCTCTATATGCAGCCGCAGGTAGAGTTGCACGAGGTGACAATCTACCCGACTATCGTTACCAGGGGAGCCGTGGATATCTTTGACGATGCCGGAGTGGTCGTCCTCAGTAACAATAATATACCCGAAGGCAAAGAATACAACATGAAAGAGCAAAATGGATTCTGGGATGGCCTGTGGCGTTTCTTCGATGGCGGAATGGTTATGGAAGCCCAAGATGGAGCTGGAATACTGCTACCCGCCCCAAGTATTAATGTAAAACCCGCGGACCTGGCTGAAGTGGAAAGGGTCAGGCAGTTCTTCCCCGAGACATGGCTGTGGGAAGAAATAAGCGTGGATACCGATGGCAAAATCTCGATACCGATCACCGTGCCGGATACCATTACCACTTGGATGCTGCACGCCGTCGCCATCTCAAAAGATACGGGACTGGGTATGGCTGAGGATACCCTAGTAGCTTTTCAACCGTTCTTCCTTAAAGTAGACCTGCCTTATTCTGCCATAAGGGGCGAGGAGTTCCCGGTAAAGGTTGCTGTTTATAACTATCTGGAGCAGTCCCAGGAAGTCCTCGTCGAGATAGAGGAAGAGGGCTGGTTTGAATTACTGGATGAAAATGCCAAGACGGTAACCATAGACGCCAACGACATCGGCGGCGTCGAGTTCATGATAAGACCGGAAGGTCTGGGTATAAACGAATTTAAGATAACCGCCCGCAGTACCGAGGCAGCCGATGCGGTTATAAAAATCCTTCTGGTTCAGCCGGAGGGTGTCCCGCGTGAGTTTGTTGAAAATCTGGTCCTCTCCGAAGACAATACCCATATCCTGGATACCTCAATCCCAGAATTCGCCATTGCCGATTCCGGTAGAGTTTATATTGCGCTGACTTCCAGCTTCCTGACCCAGACTATCGAAGGACTGGAAGGGCTTATCCAAATGCCATTCGGTTGCGGCGAACAGAACATGATTGTCTTCGCCCCGGATGTCTATATTACAAAATATCTACAGGAGAGCGGGCAAATTAAGCCGGAGATTATGGCAAAGGCAGAGAAACTTA
>DAOVXW010000062.1 GCA_030635945.1 Dehalococcoidia bacterium | reverse complement strand
TGTACATAATTATTGTTGGTGGCGGCAGGCTGGGCTACTATCTGGCAAGAGCCCTGCTCGATGAAGGGCATGAAGTACTGGTAATAGAAAAGGATGCCACCTTCAGCCAGACTATAAACGACGAATTGGGCAGCGTAAGCCTTAATGGTGACGGCTGTGAGGTAGCCACTCTGGAGGCAGCCGGTACCGGCCGGGCTGATATATTTATCACCGTAACCGGTGACGATGAAGACAACCTGGTAGCCTGCCAGCTAGCCAAGCATAAATTCAATGTCCCCCGCACTATAGCCCGCGTCAGAAACCCGCAACACGAAAAGGTTTTTAAAAAGCTGGGCATCGATGCCACCGTGAGCACTACCAATCTCATCCTGGAACATATAAAGCATGAGCTGCCGTCACACCCGCTGGTGCACCTGCTGGATATACAGGAAAAGGGGCTGGAGGTCGTAGAGGTGAAAATACTGCCCGGTTCGACCACCATCGGCAAGCAGATAAAGGAGCTCCCGCTACCGCCGGATAGTATCCTTTCTTTGATTATCCGCAAGAAAAAGAAACCGACGGTGCCTACAAACAGTACCGTAATCCATGAGGGAGATCAGATTATAGCCGTCACCCGCCTCGAAACCGAAGACGAACTGCGAGCTGCTTTAACGGGGAAGTAACCTTAATTCCCGTCTTCTGCCTTATAGCTCTTGAATCCCCACCCCCTTTTGGCTTAAACTGCTGATAACTTTTACCTTCCGCCAAATATAAGGGGGCTGCCCGCGAATTCCTGGCTGTAGTAAATCCGCGGCTGGCCGTCATATCCGCCGATCCGGAGAAACATGGCCATCCCAGTGATGAAGTTTTGACAAGGCTTGAAGCGGAGGTGGGTGCAGATAATATCTATAGAACCGATGAGAACGGCACTGTTGAATTTATTACCGATGGTGAAGAATTATAGGTAAGGACAGAAAGGTAGCCAGAAGCCTTATCTACTGGTAAATTTTGATAAACTACAGGCAAAGGAGTTAGTAATGGGTGTTTTTGAATTTTACTTCAGTGGTTTCTTCGGCATAATTTTCTTCATCTTAAGCCTGGCTTTTTATTTCTTACCGACAATAATCGCATTGTTAAGAGGGCACCGCAATGCCCTGGCTATTTTCCTGCTTAACTTCTTTCTGGGGTGGACCTTCATCGGTTGGGTGGTGGCTCTGGTCTGGTCAGCAACGAGGTAATGAAAATCAATAAGAATTAAAGGCGGCTATTTCTTCCAGTGAATCGCGCTTATGCGGCTGCCCCAGCTTCCCTTTATCATAATAACCGACTGCCAACAGCACATCCACCCTTCTATCCCTGGGAACATTCAGAATTTTCTTTACCGCCCCCTCATCAAACCAGCCGATCCAGCAGGTGCCCAGCCCCAACTCCTCAGCCTGCAAAACAAAATGCTCGGTAGCAATGCCGATGTCTATCAGGTAAAATCTGGTATCCCTGATCAAACCGCCTATCCGCTCTGAAAATTTTGCTTTTTCCGAGACGACGGCTACTATTAGTGGCGCCTTTTTGGCAAAGGACGTCATTGAATATACGCCGCTGAAGGCGGCGCGACTCAGCCTGCCCTTCGTCTCCTCGTCATCAACGATGACGAACTTCCACGGCTGGGAATTGCAAGCGGAGGGAGCCAGTCTGGCTGCTTCAAGGCAGAGCATAATCTTCTCCCGCTCCACCGGTCTGCTTAGAAAATTACGTACACTTCTTCTTTGTTTTATTATGTCCAGCAGTTTCAAGGTTGCACCCCTAAAAATGGATTTATAGATTACGCAGCCGCCAGCCCATGAGCAACAAGCAGTTTTTTATCCGCCAGAACATCAATAGTTTTAGCATCGGCGGCTACCCGCCCGTGGTCAATAATAACCATCCTGTGGCACAGCTCTCTTACCATCTCCAGGTCATGAGAGACTATTATCTTGGTGATGGAGAATCCTTTCAGCACTTCAATTATATCCCATTTGCCCCTCGGGTCAAGGTTGCTGGTAGGTTCGTCAATAACCAGAACTTCCGGGGACATAGACAGAACAGTAGCCATTGCTATCCGCTTCTTTTCACCGACGCTGAGGTGATGCGGTGAGCGCTTCTCGAAGCCGGACATACCAACCAACCCCAGAGCCATCTTTACCGCCTGCTCAACTTCAGCCTGACTATAGCCCATATTCATCGGTCCAAAGGCGACATCGTCAAAAACGGTGGGCGAAAACAGCTGATCATCCGGGTTCTGAAATACAACTCCCACCCGGCTGCGCACCCACTTCAGGTTGTTATCATCAATCGGTTTGCCCAGCAACTTTACATGGCCATTGCTTCTTAGGATGCCGTTGAAGTGGAGCACCAGCGTCGATTTGCCCGCTCCGTTGGGGCCGACGATAGCCACCGAATCCCCCCTGTATATACCGAGGTTGATATCGGTCAGCGCCTGTTGTCCGTCGGGATAGCCGAAGGAAAGGTTTTCAATCTTTATCAATTCCTGCATAATTACGCCACCTTACCAGTATAGATTAAACAGATTGATACAAACCAGAACCAAGCTTATACAGGCAATAAAATATATATCCAGGGGGCTAAAGCGCAGCCTGTCCAGCGTACGGCTCTGGCCATCGAAGCCGCGCGATACCATAGCGGCATAGACCCTCTCGCCGCGCTCGTAGCTGCGGATGAAAAGGGTTCCGATCATATTGCCCACAGTGCTTATCTGCCGCAGCCGTTTGCCGCCTAAGTTGCGGCTGTCCCTTGCCTGCTTCATGCGCATTATTTCATCAGTCAATAAAAAGATATAGCGGTACATAAAAGACAGCAACATCACCATCACCCGGGGCATACGCAGCCGCTCCAGTCCTTTAAGCAAGCTGGCAAAGCCGGTCGTCGAGGTCAGCAGAATCAGGCTGAGGATGGAAAGCCAGGACTTGGCTAATATACTCCACAATAGCTGCAAGCCATTGTGGGTAAACGAAAGATGCCACGCCCAGATGTTAAAGCCGAAGGCTACATCGCCCTCTTTGAAGAACGGAATAAAGACAGCCACCAGCAGAACAAAGGGGATGATAACCAGTGACTGCCTGAGAATATATGATATCGGTACTTTGGACAACAGAACCATAGTGGCGATAATAACAAAATACAGGCTATACACCAGCCAGCTGCCGGCAGGTGTCAACACTATGGCAGCTATAAAAGCCAGCGTCATCACTAGCTTGCTGCGCGGGTCAAGCCGGTGTATAAGACTATCACGGTCGCTGTAGCGGTCAATAAAACTGTGTTTCATCTGTCATACCTGTTAATCATTATTCAGTGGTGGCTTTACCTTTCCTTGATTTTATTAACCACGCAAGTCCATAGACTATAGTGAACAGGGCCAGTATTCCCAGCCAGCCAGCCATGATTGTAGTCAGTGCCTCATTCTCTATGCCGGGGAAAATATAGCCTGCTGCGACCTCAAACGTTGCTTCTCCGCCAGTATTTATGAAGCCCTTATCCTCGGCTACCTTCTCCAGTCCATCGGGAGAAGACGACGCCAGAGGGGATATAGTAGCCAGAACCAGACAGAACACCAGCGCCATCAGCCACCACTTTTTATTCATATCCGGTCTCCCCTAAATCCTCTGCAGTTTTAACAAATCAGCCCTGGTTGACATCACCATGCTGAGCACGGCAATTGTAATAAATCCCTCACCGATGCCGATAAGAGCATAAACACCGCCCATAGCCGGTAGCACCACTGCCATCGGTGAAACTCCGGACAGAGCTAACTCAAGGGCACAGGCTATTGACGCCAGTAAGACCGAACCCCAGGCGGCTACAAAACCGGCCACCAGCTTACCACGGCGGTTATTGCCCAGCAGCGAGTTTATCAGGCGGTACAGATAATAGGAGCCAAAGCTGGCGATAATGCCCATATTAAAGATATTGGCACCCAACGCCAGTAAACCGCCGTCCTGAAAGATGAAGCTCTGAGCGATCAACACAACGCTCATTATAATTACCGCCGCCCAGGGCCCCAGCAAAATAGCCACCAGTGCGGCGCCGATGATATGTCCCGAAGTGCCTCCGGCTATCGGAAAATTAAGCATCTGGGCAGCAAAGACAAAGGCGGCCAGGATACCCATCAGCGGGATATGCTTCTCGCCAATCTTTCCCCTGGCTACCCTGACTGCGTTAGCCACTCCCCCGGCCGAGATTACATAGGTAGTGCCCACTGCGGCAGCGCTCAGAAAGCCGTCCGGAATGTGCATTATCTTTCCCGCTCCTTTCGCATTTTATAGCAACTGCGAACGTTTGCAATATTAGGTTAAAAAAATTACCGGCACTTACTGCATCGGCCAAAAATAGCCAGGTGTTTAAGATCGGCATCAAAACCATAATCCCGGGATAGGGCATCCTTTAGCGGTAACAGTGTCGTTTCGTCAAGGTCTATAACGCAGCCGCAATTCTGGCAGACAAGGTGGTGATGGTGTCCTTTTCTTATGCTGTGATAACGCACCCGCCCATCCCCCATATCCGTCTCCGTTACCAGTCCCAGCTCCTTTAGCAGCTCAAGGGTACGGTAGACGGTGGATATATTAAGATGGGGATAGCGTTTGCAGACAGCGGTATATATCTCATCTGCGCTTATGTGGTCATCGGCTGCTTCAACGGCCTCCAGTATCATCATCCGTTGAGGTGTCATGCGATAGCCTTTATGGCTCAGCCTGCTGATTATGTCTCCGCTTTTGTTCATCAGGCTATGGAT
>DAOVXW010000134.1 GCA_030635945.1 Dehalococcoidia bacterium | reverse complement strand
GGACGACAGACAGGTACGGGGAGAGGGGTATAAGGTATGTGCATATGGAGGCGGGGCATGCCGCCCAGAACGTCTATTTACAGGCGTTTGCCCTGAACCTGGGAACGGTGGTCGTTGGTGCTTTTAATGACGACCGTGTGGTAAACATAATGGCACTGCCAGATAACGAAGTGCCGCTTTATATAATGCCGGTGGGCAACATATCAGATTAAGGAGTATAGATGATAGACGGCAAACAACTAACCATTAACGAAGCGCATCAGCTTCTCAAAAGCGGGCAAGTCTCATCCCGCGAGCTTACCCGGGCAGCGCTGGAACAGATACAAAAGGTTGAGCCAGAGGTAAAGGCTATCGTAACCGTTACCGAAGAGCTGGCGCTCAGACAGGCAAAGGAAGCCGATGGCAGGATAGCCCGCGGCGAGGGCGGTCCTCTTAACGGCATCCCGGCACTTATAAAAGACGTCATCTGCACCAAAGGGGTGCGCACCACCTGCTCGTCGAAGATGCTGGAAAACTTTGTTCCGCCCTATGATGCCACCGTAATGGAAAAACTGAACGACTGCGGCGTTGTCGTCGTCGGTAAAGCCAATATGGATGAGTTCGCCATGGGTTCTTCTACCGAGAATTCGGCTTTCTTTACCACCCACAACCCCTGGGACCTGGAGCGTGTTCCCGGCGGCTCCAGCGGTGGTTCGGCGGCGGGAGTAGCTGCCGGTGAAGCTATCTATGCGCTGGGTTCGGATACCGGCGGCAGCATCCGCCAGCCAGCAAGCTTCTGCAGCGTTACCGGCTTGAAACCAACATACGGCCGCGTCAGCCGCTATGGGCTGGTTGCTTTTGCCAGCTCGCTGGATCAGATCGGTCCTTTGACGCAGGATGTTATCGATGCGGCTATAGTGCTTAATGCCATCGCCGGCTTTGACGACAGGGATTCCACCGCCGTATCTCTGCCCGTCCCCGACTACACAAAGTGCCTCACCGGCGATATAAAGGGATTGCGTCTGGGTATTCCTAAAGAGTATTTCGTCGAGGGGATGCAGCCGGAAGTAGCCGATGCCATAAAAACCGCCATCTCCAGGCTGGAGGAACTGGGGGCAAACATAGACTGGGAAGTATCCCTGCCCCACACCCCTTACGCCCTGGCAGTGTACTATATCATCGCCCCGTCCGAAGCCTCAGCCAACCTGGCACGCTATGACGGCGTTAAATACGGCTTTTCCTATAAAGATACAGATAACATGTGGGAGGCGATGGAAAAGACGCGCCAGTACGGTTTCGGTGCCGAGGTCAAGAGGCGCATAATGCTGGGTACCTATGCCCTTTCCTCCGGCTATTACGACGCCTGGTATCTGAAAGCGCAGAAGGTGCGCACCCTTATCCGGCGTGAGTTTGATAGTGCGTTTGAAAATTACGACGCCCTTGTAACCCCCACCTCCCCCACCGTTCCCTTTAAGATTGGCGAGAAGACCGAAGACCCGCTGCAGATGTATTTAAGCGATGTCTGCACCCTGCCGGTCAACATCGCCGGGCTGCCGGCAATCTCCATCCCGGCCGGCTTCGCCGACGGGCTGCCTATAGGACTACAGATTATCGCCAAACCCTTCGCCGAAGAAACGATATTAAAAATCGCCCACGCCTACCAGCAGGTTACTGAGTGGCATAAGTGTAGGGCTGGGATTTAGGGGAGAAATTATAAGTGCCTAAGAAACACTTAAATTCCTATAAGGGCAAACTAAACCCGGATCAAATTGCTGAAGGAATTAACGTAGCAATAAATAATTCACATAGATTATCAGAAGATGCTCAAATACTTCTTAATGCCTGTAGATATCCATCTGCTGCGTCTATAGCTATACTTTCAATTGAAGAGTCAGGCAAAGTAACTATTCTTCGTCGGCTAGCTATAGCGGAGACTGATGACGAAATATCACGAATATGGAGGGATAATAGATCTCATACAAAGAAAAATATTCTTTGGCTTATGCCCCATTTAATTATGAAGGGTGCACGAAAGCTAAATGATTTTCGACCTTTAGTTGAACGCGAAACAGAGCATCCCTCTCTATTAGAACAAATAAAGCAAATCAGTTTTTATACTGACTGTTTAGGAGAAGCCCGTTGATCAGAACCAACTGAGGTCATAGATAAATATCTTTGCAACCATGCTAACGCAAATTGCAAAGATATTTGCTGCTAAGAATAAGGTTACAACTAAGGAAGTTGAACTTTGGGTAAAACATATTGGTAGGACAAAGGAAGGAACATTTAAAGAACAGGAAGAGTCTTTACTTAATTGGTATGCTGAAATGCAAGAATTAGAGCTTGCACCTAAAGGACAGGATATTAATGATATAGCAGACTGGTTAGGTTTGGATATAAACCCATGAACATGAATACCCCCAAAGAAGAGTAGATTAAGAGGCATTTATCAAGACTTTTACTTCCCGCCCTCTTGCCTTAATCATAGGAAATCCCTCACCCTCTATCCCTCTCCCTTTATTAAAGTGAGAGGGAAGTATTTTAATGGGTGTTTAAGAGGGGCGAAGCCCCTCTTCCTTTCGCCCCCCTTCCTTTACTAAAGGAAGGGGGGCAGGGGGATGGATTTTATAGGATAGCCAACCCACCCACCCTCGACAGGTCTGCTTTGTTTAAGTATTTCACCTTACCCGCCCTCGGGAAGCCATTCTTGTTTATTTCCCCCTTTTTCAAAGAGGGATTAAGGGGGATTTTACTAACAGGGTTACTAGTTTATTAAACTCTGCTATAATGAAGCCCATCACAATCAAATCGCATTAAAACTAAACCATTCCGGCAAATATTCCGGCTAAGGAGCATAAGATGCTGAAAGAAATACTTAAAATACTGGAGGACGATGCCCGCACCACCCCCAAGCAGATAGCCACCATGACCGGCAGCACGGAGGGTGAGGTCAACAAAATCATCAAACAGGCGGAGGAAGAGCAGACCATCCTGAAATACAAGACGCTGGTCAACTGGAACAGGGTGGGCGACGAATACGTCTGCGCGTTGATAGAGGTCAAAATAACCCCCCAGCGGGATGT
>DAOVXW010000088.1 GCA_030635945.1 Dehalococcoidia bacterium | reverse complement strand
CCGGGTTTAACAAGTAAAACAGGGGCATCCGACCCCCTTACTATCTTATTGGCTACGCTCCCCATGACCAGACTACTTATCCCAGATCTGCCATGAGTTGCCATAACAACCAGATCAATGTTCTTTTCCCGAATAGCACTCAGGATTTTATCAGCGGGGCGCCCTGCAACAAGTTCTGCCGTGATCTTTGGTTTGGATGTACCCGGTTGTGTCCCGGCTTTTACTATCGTATTGATAGCTGTGACTTGCCTATCCAGGTAATCACGTTCTGTTTCTTTAATATCATGTTTTTCCGAAGCCAATACATGCAGCAGTATGAGCTCTACATCCTGATTAACGGCCAGGTTAGCAGCATAGACAGAGGCTGTTTCTGAAAAGGCTGAACCATCAAGAGGAACAAGTATTTTATTAAAATTCCGATTATCTGTGGTCATAAAACGATAATATACCAGCCGGCTATAAATTTCAAGTCAATCCGGATGGCAGGAATTAAAAAAGTTATAGCTTGAAGAATAATGATTAATTATATTTATTATCATTATAAATATTTTATTGACAATATCATCACTGTTTGATATATACTATATGGTTAAATCAATTATCGTTAGCAGGAGATAAGCATATGAATGAAACCGGTGAAACATCTGTATCACCTAAAAAAAGAAGGGCATTGAATAAGGGAATAGTGCTACTGGTTGCTTCGGATACACTGGGTCGCGGTGAGGACAGTTCACTGGGCAGCCTGTTGATTCAAAAATTTCTTCATACAATTCCCGGGCTGACTACCAAACCGGATACGGTTATATTTATGAATAGTGGCGTAAAACTGATAGCCGAAGGTTCTGCAGTACTCGGAGAGCTTCAGTTATTGAAGGAGCAGGGGATAGAAATGCTGGCCTGTGGTACATGCCTGCAACGCTTCGAATTAATGGATAAAATCAAAGCAGGCAGAGTATCCGATATGTATACCATAGCCGATACGATCTTAAACGCAGAAAAGGTGATTTCCATATAACTTTTTTAACAGGTCAAGCAATACCATGTTAAAACATGGCAGAATTTTAAATCACAATAATAGAACTAACATCTGTCCGGGTTATTGTTGACCGGTATAATAAACATGTGCCATAATTTATATGAATGGATATTCATAATATAGAAGAGGAACAGGTCAAGTTCCTGAGATGTATCGGCGAAGCTACCCGTTTGCGTATATTAAAGCATATCATTGACGGGGAGAAATGTGTTACCGATATCGTTAATGCCGTTGGTAAAGAACAATCCCTGGTTTCTCATCATTTGAAGCATCTGAAAGATTGCAATATTGTAATCGCACGGCAAAAAGCCCAAAAGGCTTATTACAGCCTTGCCCACCACAGGCTAGCCGAAATTATTATCCAGAGTGAATCACTCGTTAAAGAACTTCCCGTATGCCAGGAGAAGGACTGTAATGAGTAGTTCAAAGTCTGGAGGCTCCTTAAAACAGCTGTCTTTCCTGAATCGCTTTCTTACGCTCTGGATTTTCCTGGCGATGGGTTTAGGGGTAGGGCTGGGGTACTTGATACCGCAGGTAGCTGATTTCATTAATATATTCCAGGTGGGCACTACTTCTATTCCCATCGCAGTAGGCCTCATTCTTATGATGTATCCCCCTCTGGCCAAAGTAAGGTATGAGGACATGGGTAAGGTCTTTCGCGATTGGCGTATACTGGGTATATCGTTAATTCAGAACTGGATAATCGGCCCGGTTCTTATGTTTCTTCTGGCTATTTTATTCCTCGGTTTTATCTGGCCTCAACCCGACTACATGGTCGGCTTGATATTAATAGGCCTTGCCCGCTGTATTGCTATGGTTATCGTCTGGAATGAACTCTGCAAGGGTGATAATGAATACGCTGCCGGGCTTGTGGCCTTCAACTCGGTTTTCCAGATACTCTTCTACTCTATCTATGCCTATGTTTTCATCACCGTATTGCCGACCTGGTTTGGCCTTGAAGGTTCAGCCGTAGATATCACTATCGGACAGATATCGCAAAGCGTGTTTATATATCTCGGCATTCCCTTCTTCGGTGGAATGCTTACCCGCTTTATCTTTCTCAAGACCAAGGGGAGGGAATGGTATGAGAAAAAGTTTATCCCAAAAATCAGCCCGATTACTCTGGCTGCGCTATTATTCACTATAGTAGTAATGTTTTCGCTTAAAGGAGAACTGATAGTTGAGATACCGCTTGATGTCATGCGTATCGCCGTACCACTGCTTATTTACTTTATAGTTATGTTTTTAATCTCTTTCTATATGGGAAAAAGAATCGGAGCCAACTATGCGAAAACAGCCACAATAGCCTTCACTGCATCCAGTAACAATTTTGAATTGGCCATCGCTGTATCGATTGCGGTCTTTGGCATTGGCTCCGGTCAGGCATTTGTCGCTGTTATCGGGCCACTGGTTGAAGTACCCGTCCTTATCAGCCTGGTGAGCCTGGCGCTATATTTCCGCAGGAGATATTTTTCCGATGAAAAACAGGGGGCTTCTTGCGAGATTGAGGGCGTCAATACCGTGGAATAGCCTGATAATCCTCGGGTATTTTCAATGTTTTTTTCTCTTTACTCAGGAAAACTCTTGACAAAAAGTTATTTCAGTTCTATAATATTAAACATGTCAAACAATCGAACCGTTGACATCAGCCAGTTTTCCGAGATATTTAAAGCTCTTTCCAATCCTTATCGCTTAAAGATCTTTATGCGTTTGACCTGCTGCGCCGGGCAAATGCAAGATGCCAGTTCAAATGATCAAATCTGCGAATGCGTTGGGACACTGGGCGAAGACCTGGCTATTTCACCATCTACCGTTTCCCATCACCTTAAAGAACTGTCTCATTCAGGCCTTATCATAATGACCAGGCGGGGACAGAATGTTGAATGCCAGGTTAATCCTGAGGTATTGAAATCATTGACTAATTTTTTCCAAGAAACCTGTTCAGTACCAAGTACTAAATAAGATTTATTTATAATATCAGGCTAATCACTCAGAATAAAGGAGAACTGAAAATGAGTAAGAAGATAACCCTCTATGAACCGGTAATGTGTTGTTCCAGCGGCGTTTGCGGCCCTAATCCAGATCAGGCGTTAATCGCTTTGCAGGATACATTGGATAAAGCCCGGGAATCCGGCATTGAGACAGAACGTTTTACTATCACTTCGCACCCGAAAAAGTTTCAGGAAAATCCTGAAGTGCTCGAGCTGATGAAGGAACAAATGTTAGAAGCCCTGCCGATAACAGCCGTTGATGGACAGATTATCAAGGTAGGCAGTTATCCAACATTTGAAGAATTAAGCAAGTATTTTTAAGTGCTGTTACTGCAGTATTTGATGCAATAAATATATTGTGAGTGGAGATGAAAAATTAATTGAAAGCTAAATTCTATTTCTTTTCCGGTAAGGGCGGCGTCGGTAAAACAACAATGGCTTGCGCCAGCGCCATTTACTTTGCCAGCCTTGGTAAAAAAACTCTCATCGTTACTACCGATCCAGCTTCCAATCTGGCAGATGTATTCGAACAAGAAATAGGGCATAAAATAACCTCTATCAACATATCTACGAATCTTTTCGCTCTCGAGCTGGACCCTGATAAAGCCACCGAGGAGTATAAGGAGAAAACAATTGCTCCACTGCGAGGCATTGTCCCTCCTGAGAGCCTTGCGATTATAGAAGAGCAGCTGAATTCCCCCTGTACAACAGAGGTAGCTGCCTTTGAGCGTTTTACAGAATTTCTGCAGGATCCTGACTTTGACGTTGTTATCTTTGACACCGCCCCAACCGGTCACACATTGCGGTTGATTCAACTGCCGGTTGAATGGAGCGGGGTAATTGAAGAAGCCGCCAAAGACGGAAGCGGTGGCCAAACCTGTGTAGGGCCGGCAGCCTCCCTTGCAGAATCCAAGATAAAATTTGACCGTGCAATCGAGGCTATGCGAAATCCTGAGGAAACGACCTTTATTTTCGT
>DAOVXW010000041.1 GCA_030635945.1 Dehalococcoidia bacterium | reverse complement strand
GGGTGAAGACGCCGCCGGGGGCATCAGGGTCATCAACTATAAGGGATAGCGTTTTAGTTTCTTTCGGAATCCCGAACCAATCAAGCTGCGGCGATACATCATTGCCTTCGCAGGTGTATTCAGGCGGTATTTTACCCCCTTCGCTAAAGGCAGGGCTGGATACTGATAATGCCATTTATTACACCTTTTCGTTTGAAAGGTAATCCACGAGCTGGTAGAGGTCTTTTATTATGAGCTCCTTGATGTCCTTGTTGAAATAACCGTTTCTGTCAAGTAGTACACCCTGCATACCGCCTTCTTCGGCGCCGCGAACATCAATCTGGTACTGGTCACCAATGAACATTGCTTCATCGGTTTTTACTCCGGCACGTTTGGCGGCTTCTTTAAATATCTCGGGCTGGGGTTTATGGTAACCGGTATCCCGGGATGTTACTACCACCTGGAGCAACGGCGTAAGTTTCAGCTTATCAAAGAGAGGGGTTATATCGCTATCTATATTAGATATCAGCCCAAGTATAATTCCCTTTTGCTTGAGCTGCTCAAGGGCAGGCAGGACATCATCGAAAAGAACGCGATCAAACTTGATTTGCTGCATTTTGACTACGTTATTGCGTATAAGCTCCGGTGCAGGATTGATGGCGGCCTCTTTCAATAGTATTGTCTGGTACTTGGCAAAGAGTGTTTTTTGTTCTTCTTCACTGCGTTTACTTATGGGCAAACGTGAATGCTCTTTGTAGATAAATTCATCGGCTATAACCATAGGCCGGCGTATCGTATCGGCCGTTACAGTAATGCCGTAATCACTGAGTATCCGTGCCAGTTGTTCTTCACGGGGTGGATAGTAGTCAATCAAGGTTTGGTACAGGTCAAAAAACACCGCTTTAATCATAATAGAACTGCTCCGAATATCTGACTTTATTTCCTTGCAAAAAACTGAGGATACCAGTATTTTAACCAAATAAATGCTTGCTGTAAAGGGCAGAGACTAATCCTGATTGACTTGGGTTATGGTGTATTGTTATCATTGAACGTAATGGTGCAAAGACAATCAAGCCTTCCATTATCTGCCGGCGTGAACAAAAAAGGCCATCTTATTATCGGTGGTTGTGACACCGTAGATCTGGCTAACGAATACGACACGCCCCTGTATCTACTTGACGAGTTTACCCTACGCAGTAAATGCCAGGAATTTAAAGCAGAATTCAGCCAGCGATATGCCGATACCACCGTTATATACGCCAGTAAAGCTTTTCTTAACGGTGCGATGGCGGTTATTCTTAGAGAGGAAGGGTTGGGGCTGGACGTAGTCTCCGCAGGGGAACTTGAAATAGCAAAATCGGTTGATTTCCCAATGGATATGGTCTATTTTCATGGCAACAATAAATCAGCCGAAGAGCTTAATATGGCAATAAAGTATCATATAGGCCGCATAGTGGTTGATAGCCAGGATGAACTGGAGATGCTGGCGGCAATGGCTGAAGAGACGGGCCATATTCCAGATATTATGCTGCGTATAACTCCGGGGGTGGATGCTCATACGCATGAACATATAACCACCGGCATTATCGGCAGTAAATTCGGTATTCCGCTCTTTGCCGCCGACGAGCTGGTAAAAAAGGCAATGTCGGCTCCCAGCCTGAACCTGGTTGGATTGCATTTTCATATAGGTTCGTTAATCGCAGAGGCGCAACCATACCAGGAGGCGATCGAAATCGTGTTGGACTTTGCGGCTGATATGAAGCAAAAGCATGGTTTTGTACTTGAGGAATTGAATATAGGTGGCGGTTTCGGTGTGCAATATATAACGGGAGAAACGGTGCCTCAAGTCTCGATATTTGCCGAGGCTGTAGTTTCAAGATTAATCAGTAGATGCCGCCGATTGGAACTATCACTGCCAATGCTAACCATAGAGCCGGGCAGAGCAATAGTTGCCCAGGCCGGTGTTGCATTGTATAAGGTGGGGGTGATAAAGGATATACCGGGTATAAAGCGTTATGTCTCGGTTGATGGCGGCATGGCTGATAATATCCGTCCAGCACTTTATGGTTCACCCTACGAGGCATTTGTGGCTAATAAAATGCTGGAGGAGGAAGCAGAGCAGATTACCATTGCTGGCAGATTCTGCGAGTCCGGCGACATATTAGTTAAAGATATCAATCTACCGCCGATTACAAGAAGCGATATTATAGCCATACCTGTTTGTGGAGCCTATAACCTGTCCCTCCAGAGCAACTACAATGCCTCTCTCAATCCGGCCGTTCTTCTGGTTAAAGAAGGTAAGGAACGCCTTATCCGCCGACGCCAGACATATGAGGACCTTACCGGCTGCGACCTGTTATAGATACTGAAAAGGATTAATATATGTGGCGGGTAATCGGGCAACCCAGGGTGATATCTTTGTTCCAGCGAAGCCTGGAGAAGGGTTCATTAGCTCATGCCTATCTGTTTGTTGGACCTCCTCATGTGGGCAAAATGACACTGGCTGTAAATCTGGCTCAGGTATTGAATTGCCAGGAAAATGAGCCACCTTGCATGGAGTGCGACTCCTGCCAGAAGATAGCCCGGGCAAAACACGCTGATGTACAGATCATAGGCTTAGCGGATGCTTCCGATAAAAATGAAACCAAAAACAAAGCCGAAATCGGTATAGAGCAAATCAGACGGTTACAGCATTCAGCCAGCCTGCCTCCCTTTGAGGGTAGATATAAGGTATTCATTATTGATGGAGCAGAATATTTATCTATAGAAGCGGCTAACTGCTTGCTTAAGACGCTGGAAGAGCCGTTCGAAAAAGTACTTTTTATATTATCGGCGAAGAATATAGGGTCAATCCCGGATACGGTTATTTCTCGCTGTCAGAAGCTGGAACTGATGCCGGTATCGGCAAATGAAATAGAAAAAGAACTGATAAATAACCGGGGTATTGGAGAGCAAAAGGCAAGGATACTCTCAAAACTTTGCCGAGGATGTATAGGCTGGGCGATATCGGCTTCCGTGGATGACGAATTGCTGGAGCATTACTGCAAAGACAGGGGTGAAATGCTTGACATAATAAGTTATAACTACGAGGAACGTTTCGAATATGCCGCCCGGTTAGCCAGGCAATTCAGTAAGAAAAGGGAAATTACACTGGAAGTGCTTAACCTGTGGATTGATTTATGGCGTGACCTGTTGCTTATAAAAACCGGACTTACCGGGATTATCATAAATATTGATATAGCAGAAAAACTGAACCAGATAGCCGGGGGAATCAGCCTTCTGGATATAAGGCGTTTTATAAAGAAAACTCAGGAGGCCATGCAAAACCTGAGAAGGAATGCCAACCCGCGACTGGTGCTGGAGGTTCTGATGCTGGATATGCCTGAAAGAAAAAAAGAAAGGATAAGAAGTTAGATATAAAATGGACGAAAATACGGAAAAAAATACGGACGAAAACAGTAATAAAGAAGCTGTCGGTGTACGTTTTAAGAACAACGGTAAGATATATTACTTTAACCCGTCTGGCATAGAGCTTGAAACAGGTGAGAAAGTTATTGTTGAGACTACCCGTGGATTGGAAATGGGAGAAGTGGCGATAGCCGACCCCAAAAAAATGAATGATAAGGTAAATAAACCGTTAAAACCGGTAATACGCAAGGCGAATGCCGAAGACCTGCAATGCGCCGATGAGTTCAAGCAAAGAGAAGGCGAAGCAATGGTTGAATGTGCCAGGCTTATTGAAAAACTAAAGATGACGATGAAACTTATATCGACAGAGTACAATATCGATGGCAGTCGTCTTACCGTGTATTTTAGTGCTGAAAGCAGGGTTGATTTCAGAGAACTGGTTCGGGATATGAGCCGAAGCCTTAAGGTTCGCGTAGAAATGCGCCAGATTGGACCAAGGGATGAGGCAAAGTTATTGGGTGGATTCGGAAGGTGTGGACGCCCTTTATGTTGTGCCAGTTTTCTGGATGAATTCAATCCGGTTTCGATAAAGATGGCTAAGGAGCAGAATCTGCCTCTCAGCCCGATGAAGATTTCCGGCCTTTGTGGACGGCTTTTATGTTGCCTGGGTTATGAGTTTGCACAGTATCGCAAAATGAGAGAGAAGATGCCCAGGAGAGGAAAAAGGATCATAACGCTTAAAGGAGAAGGTATTGTAGTTGGCAGTAAGCCAATTGAAGAAAAAGTGTTGATTGAGATTGAAAGCGGCACCCGGGTAGAGGTATCACTTGACGAGATTGTGGATGAAAATAAAGACAAGAGCGAGAAAAAAGAAATAGATAAAAAAGTGGAAAAGGATAATTAAAGTAATTTAACCAAGGAAAAGGTATTTCTGCCAACCACCCAGATTTTCAAGATAATTACGTGGGATATAGAAGGGGAGGTTGTTACGTGGATGGCGGGGTTGGCGAATAAGCTTCATATTGGCCTGTTTTGGTGTTCTACCTGCCTTACGACGATTACATAATGCACAGGCGCTGACTACATTCTCCCAGCAGTGTTCACCACCCTGATTTCTTGGAGAAACGTGATCTATGGTAAGCTGGTGGCTTATTTTTGAGCAATACTGGCAGGTATAATGGTCACGCTGGAAAACACCGTAACGGGTCAGTTTTTTTTCATGACGGGGACGTTTAACCATATAGGCAAGCTTTATTACAGAGGGTATCGGGAAAAAATCGTTGGCTGAGTGGACATAACCCATTCCATTCTCAAGCATCTCCGCCTTGCCGTAAAGCAATAAAACTATAGCCCGCCGCACGTGGCATATATTTATTGCTTCGTAGCTCTGGCTTAATACTAGAACCGGATTGTGTAACATTTTAAATCTCTAAGCATAAACTTGGGTATTCCAGTAAAAATAAAAACGGCACAAGACCGTGATTGCTGTGTATTATCTCTAACGGCGCTGTCTTTTAAAACGTGTTGAAGTTCTACTGCTTTTATTTGAACTCGAATCACCGCGATAATCGGGCACGTCGATATTAAAAGGCATACTTAACTTGCGATCGACGAAACGGGAGCTTATTCTGCCATCAATATCATCCAGCGAACAACGGGTGGTAATCACCGTCGGCAGCTGAGCATTATAGCGGTAATTGATGACCTGGTAAAGCTTCTCCTGTGCCCAGGGAGTGGTTTCCTGCTCGCCAAAATCATCGAGGACAAGAAGTGGTGTCTTCTTTACGCTTTCAAAAAGTTCATCATAGGAAACCTTGCTATCGGGACTGAAAGTGGAGCGCAGGTGATCAAGAAATTCGGGTACAACGATAAACAGGGCCGGTTTACCGGCCTGATAGCGATAGTTAACGATAGCCGCCGCCAGGTGCGTTTTACCGCAGCCGGTAACGCCTTGAAAAACAATCCAGCTTTCGGGTGATTTGGAATATTCAAGAGCTTGCCTGTAAACAAATTCCAGGCTTTCGCGTTGTTTTAACGGCAGGTTAACCCGGTTCCAGTCAAAGTTCTTGAAGGTCATCTGCTTCTGTAATTCAAGACCCGGCGCCCAGGTGTTATCGGGGTTATAGGCTTGTTTTTCTTCAAGTACAAAAACCTGGCACAGGCTGTTATCGGATAAACGGCTGCGAATCCTTTCGTCCAGTTGTTCAACAGGGGTGCTGGCGGTAATTATGGTGGGCAGTTGCTGACTGTAGCGATGATTTAATAACTGGTCGAGCTTTTCCTTTGCCCAGGAAGTGCTGCTCTGGATTCCCAGATCATCAATGATAAGTAACGGAGTATTGCGCAGCATATCGAAAGACTGGTCATAAGGGGTTTCGCGGTTCGGGTTAAAGGTGGAGCGCAGGTCATCGAGGAGATCGGGTGCGGTTTTATACAATGCCGGTTGCTCATGTTTAATACGCTCATTGGCAATAGCCG
>DAOVXW010000102.1 GCA_030635945.1 Dehalococcoidia bacterium | reverse complement strand
CCACCATTTTGGGCGTCAGGGCATACATGCGGCACTCCTGAACACAGTCGTTGCACTTGATGCATTTTTTCTTGTCCATTTTTATCCTGAAAAAACTTATCTTGTTAAGCAGGGCAAATATGGCGCCTATGGGGCAGATAAAAACACAGAACCATCGCCTTTTGGTCATAAATGGCAGAACGATGGCGAAGATAAAAATTAAGGCAAGAATTACCGAAAAGATAACAAGAGATTCAACCCATAATACAGGGCAGAAGATACAGACCAGCGGGAAAGCAATCACGAATGACAGGATTACAAGGGCTGCCAGTAATCCATATTTAGTGTCCTTCACCCATTCCTTAAGCCCTTCGTAGCGAACCCCCTTATTGGTAAGAACTCGCTTTTTAAACATATTAAGTGACCATCTTTCTTTCTTTCCGGTTGTAAATGCTTCGGTTAGCCCGCCAAAGGGGCATATCCAGCCGCAAAAGCCGCGACTGAAGAAGAGACCGGTTACGAAAAACGGCACCATTATCAAAAGAAAATCACCCATGGAAGATGGGAAAGTGGTCTTCCAGCCTATACCGTCAATAAATGCTGCTTTGCCCATTAGAAGCTGGGGCACATCTCTGGTACATGGGTAGGTAAGGGTACCCACAGTCTGCCCGGGTAAATAATATTCTTTTTCATGCACCTGTGCCCAGTCCATGAAAGTAGCCAGTCCCATATCGGAAATGACGATAATCAGCGATGTTAAGGTCACCAGGAAAAGAGATATGAAAAAGAATCTTCTGTACCTTTCCATCCTTCTTGAGTTGAGGATAAAATAAGTGAAAAGACCTGCAATCAATCCCATAACGGCACCTAGCCAGGGGTAGGGGTCGAAATACCACCAGAAAGCAAATCCCCCAACAAAGAGTGCCATAAGCGTAGCTAGTTTTTTTGACCTTACCGCTGGTTTCATATCACCTCCGAAAAAAATTAATAAAAATGAAGGCAATCATGTTAATATGCGTTCATTTCAATAAAAGCCCTGATTTGGTAGTCGACCTTTTCAATATCCTCAAGTGGCAGAGATGTTTCGATAGAAAGAACAGGGAGACTTAGTTCCTCCCTGATCATGTCCCTGACCAGTCTTTCTGCCCCGGGCAGATTTCTTGAGCCGACTACGTTGCTGATGATAACCGCATCCGGTTTTTGCTGCTTAATATATGGAATTGTGGCCTTTACCCTATCGGCAGTAGGCAAGTTGTGTGGCATATTCCAGATCCACCTGGCTAAAGCATCTATCGCCGAATCACTTTCTTTAATCGGTTCATAATAGAGTGACAGGCGGCTATCGCAACCAACCAGAGTCCCTCCATATTGCTCAATGACATTAAATAGCTGAAACTCTTGTGTTTCGTCGCCCATCAGATAGATTCTGGTAGGTTTATCAGATGTAATTCCGGGAGCAGCCACTCCCTGTTTTACCCTTTCCTCTAACTCCCCGATAAGTTGACGATACTGGTTATGCAATGCCTCAGGATCTTGGGCATAATCACTGATAAGCAACTGTGCTATATAAAACTCAAGGGCTGGTATTGGTATGATTGAAGACTGCAGTAACCGTGTCAGATCGAGTAGATCCTGCCTGAGAAGGTTACCACGCCTGATGGCATCACCGATAGCTTCATCGGTTATCTTCTTGCCAGTCTGCGATGCCAGGAAATCTAACAGATGTTCAAGTTCTTTGGTTAAAAAATCCAGAGCCCATTTTTCGGCTTCACTCTCGAATCTTGGGATTTCCCAGAAATAAAGCGGGGAATTATCAACTTCTGCCATTATTTGCCAGCACTTTTTAATCTGGTCATCCCAGCAGCCACAGGCGGTGGAATATACATCTATAGGAACATTGTTCTTCCCGGAAAAAACTGAACCCAGCATTATCAGATTCCAGGGATTGAAATCAGAATTGAGCCCGGCATCCAGTGCTTCTCCGGTCAGGTTATAGTTTTCATTTATTACTGAATTTACTATTGTCTCGTTGGTATAGGGATCATAAGCCAGCGCACCGGCAGCATAGATGGGATCAACGGGCGTCAGGGGGCTTTTGGCTACAACCTTTTTCCCGGAAGCCTTGACCCTATCTGATGAATTGAGGAATAGAGACATAATACCATTGAAGGATTTCAATTCCGTATCAAAGCTTAACCTTTCGAATCCAGGTAGATTAGGCAGGTTCATACTTGGCCTCCAATCATCTCGAGAAATGCCTCAACCTTGGTTCTTATTGTGCCGACATCGGTTGGGGAGTAATCGGTTTCAATAAGAAGTGATGGCACAGATAATTCCTTATATAAGGTATCCTTAATGAATTTAAACTCCGCCCTCCAAATATCGCAGTATTTAAGGTTATAATAAACGAGTCCCTGTACTGAATAATCTCTGGCAATCCTGATGATCCTGTTAAGCCTCTTGGGTAAATCAGTCATGAAAGGACAGGGAATGTTATACAAGTATCGCTCGGCTAATCCATCGATTGGATTGCCTATGATGCCAGGGAGGGACACTCTTTTGCGGGAAAACATAGAGCCGGTACAGGTACTATCGGCTACGACATTAGCGCCTGCCTGTTTAATAATATCAAGCACTTTATGGTCGCCGATGCCTATTATACTACCGGCGATCATTAGCCGGGGACGAGTGTCGGGGGGCTTCTTCCCTGATTTATTCTTCTGTAAATCCTTTACTATCATTTCAAGTTCATGTAAAAAGTCAGTCCTCTCCACCAAGAAACCAGAATGGGTAATATCCAGAACATCGCGCCAATCAATTGGAGGTTGCATGTTCCGGGGGTATTCATAAAGAAGCCATAGCTTCTCTCTTATCTTGTTGCATAACGCTATTGCCTTGCGGATGTCACTATCACTGATTTTATTACCGCTGAAATCTGCCAGCTTACGTCGTAATAGATTTAATTCATTTTTAAAATATTCGATAGCGTGTGGTTTTGACCTGAATCTGTCGTGGGTTTGTGTTACACCGAGTGAAAATGTCGGCACGCCAAAGTAATTTTCCCAGTATTCCTGTATTCTTCTCATGCAGTCACATGTGTAAGCTACACAGAGGGCATCGATATCAGCATAATAAGAATTTTCAGCAAGTTTTCTATACCCCAGGCAACTGCGGGCGAAAGAGCAGCTGTATGACTTTAAAAAATCCTCTCCGGCTGCTACTGGCTCAAGTTCGCCACCGAATGCCAGCCGAACGGGCAGCATGCCGGCGGCAAGGATAAGTTCCTCTGGAACATGGGGGCAGAAATAACCAACAACCTTTTTGCCTAGCCTTTTTGCTTCGGCTATCCTTGCCGGTTCTTGCTCAAGCCTGGTTGATAGTGAGCCCAGTAGCGTTTTATTATTGAAGTCAATCGTAGTTTTTGTCAAAAATTAACCTCCTCTTTGGCCATTCGTGAAGATTTCATTTGCTATTAAAGCTGCCCCGAGGGCACCGACGAGTTGAGGGTCTATTTCCTTCGTAACTATTACTTCTGCGTTTAAATCCTTTTCTAGCGCCTTTATTACCCCTATGTTTTTGGCAACACCGCCGGTCATCATAATTACCGGTT
>DAOVXW010000108.1 GCA_030635945.1 Dehalococcoidia bacterium | reverse complement strand
TATCACGGGTACTGCGCGATATACCGACAAAGTTCATTACCGGCGGCTTGAAGGATTCTTTGCGAGATGTAGTAAAGAAAAAGCTGGAAGGGCAGGGGACTGGCTGCAGTTGCATCCGCTGCCGTGAATACGGTCACAGGATAAAGAATGGCTGGCAGACAGGCAAACCATTATTAACAAGGATGGACTATAAAGCTTCGCAGGGGCAGGAAATATTCCTGTCCTTTGAAGATGAAACAGAAACACTTTTTGGCCTGCTTAGACTGAGAATTCAGGATAAACGTTTACTCGGGTTAGAATATCCTCTAGGCAAACTGGCGCTGGTCAGAGAGCTGCACGTCTATGGGCCTGAGGTTGCCATAGGCAGAAGTAATGCGGTTGCTGCACAGCATAAGGGGCTGGGTAAACTCCTGCTTATGGAGGCAGAACGGATAGCATCCGAAGAGTTCGTCGCACCCATTATCGCCGTATTAAGTGGTGTCGGTGCCCGCCAATACTATCGTACAGATCTGGGATACGAATTGGAAGCGGGCTATATGGTTAAAAATCTAAAGACTTACACAGAAGTATCAAGCTCTATTCTTCCTGGCTCCAGTTCTGCATGATTTCTTTAATCTGCTGGGCAAGCCTGGGGCTGGAACGCAGGCGCTCAATAAGAACGGGGCAGCCTTCCAGTATTGAATTCTGGGCCGCGGATGCCATACTTGAAATAAGATTCTGAATACCAAGGTCAGACTGCTGAGAGATATCGGTTCCGGGAGTTGATGCCATCTGCCGGCGAATATCCTCGGCGGTAAATCTCATAGGCATTATACATGTCTTATACCAGGGACATTCTTTGCACTGCATTATGCTATAAGCTTCGTCTAAAACATCACCCATTATTGTTCTCCTATTCCTTATTGTTGACATGTAATTAAGATGTTATTTTTTTAAGGTAACTTTCTATCTCGGCTACACTATTGAAAGGACCAAGCCTTTTCTCTATAATTATGCCATCCTTATCAATGAAGAAGGTAGTCGGTATACCGCTTACATTGTAATTCAGAGATACCGATCCATCAGTATCAAGCAGAACCGGGAACGAAAGGTTGTTACTTTGCATAAACTGAGTTATCACAGAAAGGGACTCTCTTAAGTTAACTGTTATTAGCGTTACACCATAACTATCCCTATCTTCATATATTTGCTGCAGAAAAGGCATCTCGTCCTGGCATGGACCGCACCAGCTTGCCCAGAAGTTGATCATTACCGGGCTACCCCTCAGACTACTCAGGGTAACAGTTTGACCTTCAATATCCTGAAGTTGAAAGTCAGGTGCGGGGTTGTCTGATCCACTTCCGCCATCGGATGATAGATTGCATCCATTTACTAAAATTATAAGTAAAGGAACGATTATTAAAACTAACCTTAATATGATCTTCATAGCTATAGTGCCCCCTAATACCTAAGACTACAAATAAAGCCAGTCCAGGTTACGAGTTAGTATTAATACCCCAATAACAATTAAGAGGATACCACTAATAATATACACATACCTAGTATAGCGACGAAAACGCTTCAGTATCGGGATGAAAAAGCCGAAAGAAGCCCCGATTATCAGGAAAGGAAGGCCTAACCCAAGAGAATAAGTGGCCAGCAGAAACGTACCATTCCAAGCTGTCTCTGTGCTAAAGGCAAGTGTCAACACACCACCGAGTATTGGGCTTAGGCATGTTGTCAATGCAAATGTGAAAGCGCCTCCTATCAGGAATGAGCGTAAGTATCCGCTAGTTCTTCCAAGGGATGGCGACAGACGTTTCTCGAAATTCAACCAAGGTATTTTTAAGGATAACAACATAAATAAACCAAAAATAACTAACAGGCTACCAGATATATTCTGGACTAGTATAGATTGGGGGTTAATAGCAATACCAGCCAGCCCAACTAGGGCACCCATCAGGGTATAAACTGTGGTGAAGCCGAGCACAAAACTTAGGGAATGAAAAAACACAGGCATGCGCCTTATTGAGGTATTTGGATCCAGTACTTCAGAACCAACCAAAATGGCAATAATTACAGGCACCATTGGCAACACACAGGGGGAAACAAAGGATACAAGCCCTGCGCCAAAAGCAGCAAAAAAAGAAATACTCTCCATTATAAAATTACCGTTGATTCCATTATACCAGCACTACCCCATAAACTAAAAACTATAGGAATGGATGAAAGATTATCCCGGAAAAACTTGACAAATATCAACGTAAAGAGTATTTTAGATATCATAATTTAATATCGGAAGGCTGGAGGGGCCTGGAAAAATCCAGGCTCAACTGGAAAGCAAGTCGGTGAAAATCCGACGCAGTACCGCCTGCTGTAACTGGTAACATTTTACCAGAAGTCAGAACGCCAGAGCCTCCGGTTTAATAGAGCTCCGCGGGTCTGGAGGTGCGACATGTTGAAACAGACATGAGACAATCCCTTGTCCTCGGACAAGGGATTAATTTATTTAAAGGGAAATACTAAAAATATAATCGGGGGAATTTGTGAATAAATTAAGTCTATTGTTGCTATCGTTAGTTTTAACCATAGCGGTTTTAACGATATCTGCTACCGGCTGCGCCGAAGACAAAACGCAAACCTTAACGCAGACAGAAACCGCAATCGTAACGACAACCACCACTGTATCGGGAACCACCACTGTAACTGAAACAATTACCGAAATAACCATCATCGATGACCTTGGACGTGAGGTAACAATAGAAGGAATACCTTCAAAGATTGTTTCTCTGGCTCCCAGCAACACCGAGATACTATATGCTCTGGGGCTGGAGGATAAACTGGTGGGGGTAACCGAATTCTGTAATTACCCCGAAGCAGCGATGGGAAAAGAAAAGGTGGGTGGCTTTAGCGATATTGACATCGAGAAGATAGTTGCCATAAACCCGGATTTAATCCTGGCTGAAGATATGCACAAGTATGAAGTAATCCCTGCGCTGGAGCGGCTTGGTTTTACCGTAATTGCCTTGGTACCGCACAACTTTCAGGAGATAATGGATTCAATAATCTTAATCGGCAGGGTTACAGGAACTGAAGATAAGGCTCAGCAGATAGTTGACGATATGGATAAGGAGATTAAAGCGATAACCGATGAAACGGATAAAATAACAGAGGCGGAGAGGCCAAAAGTGCTGTACGTTATATGGCATGAGCCGATGATGTCTGTAGGTAGCGATACCCGTATCCATGAGCTAATAGAAAAGGCTGGCGGAATAAATATAGCGGGGATTGCCGGTGAAGGCTACCCGACATTATCGCTTGAGGAAATAATAAACGCCAATCCTCAGGTGATAATGGTTAATAAAGAAAACTACGAAGGCGGAGATATATCGCTTCAGTTCATCCTGAATGAATCAAGGCTGGCGGTTGTCGATGCCTTTGCTATGAGTCAAATTTATGGGATAAATGCCGACCTGACGAACAGGCCCACTCCACGCATAGTGGATGCTCTGTAGCTGATGGCTAAAATGATT
>DAOVXW010000136.1 GCA_030635945.1 Dehalococcoidia bacterium | reverse complement strand
TAAAAAGATATAAAAGATACGGGGGGGATAGTATCGTAATGTTGAGCGAAGAAATGAACGATACCAGGGAAATATCAATATCGACAAAAAAAGAAGCCGAAGAATCGATGAAGGCTTCACGGGAAGCGCTGAACAGCGCCCAGAAGATAAGTAAATCGGCCAGGAAACTTGCCGATGAAGCGAAGAAGGCATCGCAGGAAGCGGTGCGCCGGGCTGACAGGGTTGCTAAATCAGCAGAGGAATCGGCCAGGGAATATACACAGGCTTTTGAGAGAGCCATAGCACGGGCTGAAGAAGCAGGTAGAATAGCCGCCGAAACAACCGATGCCGTAAGCAGGGCTTTCGAGCAGGCAATAGATAGGGCAGAAACAACTATAAGGTCAACCAAGGATGGGGCAGAGGCCTTATCCAGATCTTATGAGGAGGAAGTGGAGAGAGCAGATGAGCTGGTAAGAATGGTTAAGGAGATGGTAAAAGTGGCGATACGGGAATCGAAAAAGACACTGAAACGTACCGAAAAAACGGCAAAAGTAACTAAAGAAAGAACAGAGGAATCAATGGAGATAGCCCGTGAAGCATTATTCACGGCTGACGAAATGGAGAGAACGGTAAGCGAGGATGTCGAGGAATCCATAAAGATGTCTGTGGAAGCAAAGAGCAGGGTTGAAGAAATAGGTGAATCAACCCGGAGAATTGCCGAAGAAGCAAAATTGGCTTCACGAGAAGCGGTGCGCAATGCCGAAAAAGCGTCGAAAGCCGCCGAGGTTTCGGCAAAGGCATTTAGTAAAACCTTTGAAAAAGCGATAAATAAAGCTGATGAGATGGGCGAGCGGGCAAAGGAAGCGGCAGAGGAATCGATAAGAGTATCTCAGGAAGCGATAAGCCGTGTGGAGGAAGTGAGTAAGGCTGCCAGAGAGGTAGCCAAAGAATCAATGCAGGTATCGAAGGAAGCAATAGAGCAGGCGAAAAAGGTGGGTAAGGAAGCCCTGGCAGCTGCCGATAAAGCCAGAAAAGTATCGCAGGAAGCGGTATCAGGAACCGAAGAGATGAGCAAATCGGCAAAAGATGTGGCTGAAGAATCTCTAACAGCCTCTAAAGAAGCGGCTAGGCAGGCTTGTGAAATAAGCGAATCGGCGATGGCAACCATCTTGGCATGGAAGGGTGAGTTCCATGAAGCTATGAAAAAAGCAGAGGAAACATTGAAATCGGCAAAAGAGATTGCCGACGAATCAGAATTAATATCCAGGGAAGCGATAGGCAGGGTTGAAGAAATTGGAAAATCGGCGAAAGAGGCGGCCGAGGAATCGGCAGCAGTAGCCCGTGAAGCCGCCGAGGCATCAAGGGAAGCAGCCAGACAGGCTGCCGAGGTGTGGATAGGGGTATTCAGGGAATTGATCAGCGAAGCCGGAGATGTGGATAGAACAACACGGCAGGTAATTAAAGAAACGGTTGAGGTTATGACAGAGACACCCCGGGATGCCAGTGACGATACCGCCGAAGTTTCCGGTGAGGAAGCTGTCGCTGAAACAAAAAGTGCTAAGATTGACAGGAAGAAGGAAGCTAAAAAAGGAAAGGGTAAAGCTCAATCTCGATTAGATGCCCTGGAAAGAATGTTTGTCTCCAGTAAAAACGAAACGGCTGATGAGATAGAAGAAGACGAAGATTAGATAAGCCGGGCATACTATAAACTAAAGCAGTGATGGTATATCTTTGAAAGCCTCTTCAAGCCCTCTGTGCTGGAATTCAATACCTCCCTGCCTCCTCCTGGCAGTAGAAATATAGCTGATGGCTTTTGTAAAGTAGTTCATAACCTTCTTTGAGTTAACGAGTTCGGATAGTATAACGGTAGTTTCCAGTGTGTTTTTTCCCCTGGGGTAATCACCACTGCGTATAATAGCTTCCGTAGCCATACCCTTTAAAGAAGACGAAAGTTCTTTTATAAGGTCCATACTCATCGCTTCGTATGGCGCGGTAAGCAGATAAAGACCTTTTCTGGCGTCTGTCGGGTTGCACTTGAGCGATAGCTCGCCCAGTGCTTCGTCCATGGATTGTATTCCCTTCTGTGTATCGGAACCTTTATCCCTGAAATCGCGATTATTACTAAAGGGAAAGTTAATTCTCGGTATTCGCTCTTTACCGTAACCGATTACCGACCACCCCGCCAGAGTTTGCATTATATCTCCGGCGTCAAGAACCCTGGAACCGATATACTTGCATTCCGTTTCTTCCCCGGCGCACAGCAGATTGTAAAACGGCTTGACTATCAGGTAATTTATTCTGGCCAGGTTGTTTCTGATAGAGGTATTCTTCGTGATATATCTCTGATTATCGACCAGAAATATGGCATCGGCTGCCAGATAGGCGGACTTAAGGCATGTGCCCACGTTATAGATAGAGCGCTCCTCTGTCAATTCCTCGTATTTAAAGGGAAGAACAATGAGGTTATACACCGGTTTATCTGTGTAACGTTCTTTTAATTGTTGAGTTATCGCTGGCACGGCACCAGAACCGGTGCCGCCGGCGGCAGAGCCGGCTACCAGGAAGGCATCTGTCTCAGAGAACTTATCAGTGGCTCTTATAACCTCTATAACCTTATCGCCGTCTTCTCTGGCGATTTCGGCTCCTATCTCATTCATTTTACCGACACCATGTCCGCCGGTTTTTTTACTGCCGATAAGTACCCTATGTTTAAAATCAGACTTTACAAAAGATAATCCGCTAAGGTCGGCGACATCTGTGTTAACGGCAATAGTATTAGTAACTATACTAAGACCACGCTGTGCGTGGGCTACCCTGTTCAGACGGGCAAACTCATCGGCAATCCTGCCGCCGCACTGACCGCAACCAATAATAAGTAATTTCATTTAAACCTCCGTGCAAGCTCCTTATTTTAGACCAAGATTCATTGAGGTAAATAACGCTCATTTCGAGATTAACAGCTTTAAAAAGAATATGATTATAGAAAGTTTACTTCCTTTACGGGATTTCGTCAATACCTGTGGTTGGCACGGAATAAAAAGAATAACACGATAATAATTGTG
>DAOVXW010000161.1 GCA_030635945.1 Dehalococcoidia bacterium | reverse complement strand
TCTCGCTTTAACGCTTCAACCGAAGCTTCCATCTTTTTTTCGGTATTCAGCAGTATATCGTCAATCATTTTCTGCTACTCACTGGTTATCAATGTGCCGATGGGTTCGCCGGTTATAACCTTTTCAATGCTACGCTCTGCCTGAAGGTCAAAGACGATTATGGGTAGTTTGTTTTCCATACAGAGCGATAAGGCAGTAGGATCCATTACTTCAAGCCGCTTGTTTAAAGCTTCGAGGTAGGTAAGGTGATCAAATTTCTTGGCATTGGGGTATTTATGAGGGTCGGCGCTGTATACGCCGTCGACATTGTGCTTTGCCATCAGCAGGACGTCGGCTTCGACCTCGATGGCTCTCAGGGCGGCGGCAGTATCGGTGGACATATAGGGATTTCCGGTACCGCCGGCAAGTATTATGACCCTCTTCTTCTCCAGGTGTCTTACTGCCCGGCGCCTGAGGTATGGTTCGGCCACCTGTTCGACAACAATAGCCGATTGTGTTCTGGTGACAACACCCAGTTTTTCAAGGGAGTCCTGCAGGGAGAGGGCGTTTATCACGGTTGCCAGCATTCCGGCATAATCGGCGGTGACCCGGTCAATCCCCTCTTTTTCGGCGGTAGCTCCGCGCCATATGTTGCCGGCGCCGACAACAATGGCTACTTCCACCCCCATATCCACCATTCGTTTGATTTGACCGGCTATACCGACTACTGTGGGAGCATCAATACCATAGGCCGTTGTGCCCCTGAAGGCCTCACCACTTAATTTCAATAGTACCCGCTTGTACTTTACCGCGGTCATTTCAGTACTACCTTACGCCTAGTTCGAACCTGGTGAATCGGCTGACTTTTATATTTTCTCCCACTTTAGCTATGGTTTGGATGATAAGATCCTGGATGGCCATCGTCGGGTCTTTAATATAGGCTTGCTGCAGCAAGCAGGCAACCTCAACCTCGAAATCGTCTTTCTGTTCCGGGGGTATTTCTTCTTCGGAAATAAACTGGGGGTTCATAGCGGTTACCTGCATTGCCAGGTTGTGAGCCAGTTCCTTAAACTCGTCGGTACGGGCAACAAAATCGGTTTCGCAGTTTAATTCAACCATCGCCCCGACACGGCCGCCGATGTGTATATAGGCTTCAACCAGTCCCTGTTCGGTAACACGCTCCGCTTTCTTGGCTGCTTTGATACAGCCCTTCTCTTTCAGGTCTTCCAGAGCTTTTGCTATATCTCCTTTGGAATCAATTAAAGCGTTGCGGCATTCCATAACACCGGCGCCGCATTGCCCGCGAAGTTCTTTTATGGCATCTATAGATATACCCAATTATTGCCCCCGTTCCTGTTCTTTTTCGGATACCTGCTCGGTTGGTGGGGAGGCATCGGTGACTTCGGCAACTTCCTTAACTTCAGCCCCTTCGGCTGCCGTTCCTTCCACCGCTTTCGCCTCTTCCATTTCTTCTGCCAGAACCTCTATTTCGCTGGTCCTGCTCTCAAGAACGGTATTGGCTATTCTGGAGGTTATAAGCTTAATGGCTCTGATAGCATCGTCATTAGCTGGAATAGGGTAATCTATATCATCCGGATTGCAGTTGGTATCAACGATGGCTACCACTGGTATGCTAACCCGCCGGGCTTCGGCAAGGGCGATACCCTCTTTTGTTGGGTCAATGATAAATATAACATCCGGCAGGCTTGTCATCTCTTTAAAGCCACCCAGGTTTCTATTCAAACGCTCGATTTCTTTATTTAACTTCATAGCCTCTTTTTTGGGCAGGCGGGCAAAATCGCCCCTGGCTTGCTGGTCTTCCAGGCGAACGAGGTGATCTATACGGCCCTGAATGGTGGTGAAGTTTGTCAGCACACCGCCTATCCAGCGTTGATTTATATAATACATACCGCAACGTTTTGCTTCTTCTTCTACGATGCTCTGAGCCTGTTTTTTGGTGCCGACAAAGAGTACCTTGCCGCCCTCAGCCACTTTCTCTTTTATAAACGCACAGGCTCTTTCAAGCCTGGCGGCCGTCTGCTCCAGATCAATGATATGAATACCATTACGCTTGGTGAAGATATATTTTTTCATACGAGGATGCCAGCGACTGGTCTGATGGCCGAAATGGGCTCCGGCTTCAAGAAGCTCCTTTATATTAACGGTATCCGGCAAGTTGTTCCCCCTTTAGCTAATTTTCACGATTGTCAATTTTACAGTATATCATACCCTATAATACGCAGCAAATAGCATGCCAGAGGTGGGTAGAAAAGGTATACTCATCTGGTTACGGCCTGCTTGCCGACCAGCTCATGTTTGTGGTACCAGCGGTCTATGGCTTCGGCTACTTCGTCGGGGCTCTGGCAGACGCGCAGCAGGCTAAGGTCCTGTTCGGAGATATATCCTTTTGCCAGGCTTTTATTGCGCAGCCAGTTCAGTAAACCCTTCCAGTAATCGTTATCATACAGGACTATCGGGAAGGGTTTTATCTTATATGTCTGCATAAGTGTTAAGACCTCGGTTAGCTCATCAAGGGTGCCCAGTCCGCCAGGCATAATAACAAAAGCACTGGCATATTTTACAAGCATAACCTTGCGGACAAAGAAGTGGTTGAAGGTTATTGAACGAGTCGTGTATATGTTGGCTATCTGTTCTCCGGGCAGTTCAATATTAAGCCCGATGGATTTAGCACCGGCTTCGGCGGCGCCTTTGTTGGCTGCCTCCATGACGCCGGGACCGCCGCCGGTTATTATGGAGAAG
>DAOVXW010000018.1 GCA_030635945.1 Dehalococcoidia bacterium | reverse complement strand
CTGCTGTCCGGTATCGGGCTACCATGCGGGCAAACCGCCGGATTTTCCAGAAACTGCGCCAGCTTTTCGGCCACCAAATCAGATGTATTGTGCTCAAGGTTGCAGGCTTCGTCATACACTTCTTCCCAACCGATATCCAGATGCTTGTTGAGAAATACTTCCCATAAACGATGGCGCCGTGTTAATTTCAACGCCTGCTGCAGCCCTTTTTCGGTTAAGCTGGCCCCGCTATAAGGTGTGTATTTAACCATCCCCTTTTCCGATAAGCGCTGCAGCATCTCGCTTACCGAAGCCGCCGACACGGCTAAAACCCGGGCGAGAGACGAAGTTTTGACCGGCGAGCCCTCCATCTCTTCCAGGGTTTTTATCGTTTCCAGATATTCTTCAATCGTTTGCTTGCTCAAGGCGAATACTCCTGCCCGATTTTACACTTTCTTAAAATGATTGTAGGCTACTTATTCGGATATGTCAAATATATAATTAGGCTTTCCTTATTATATATTTAATATTACCTTGACTTATAAATCTTAGGTGCTTATAATTAACCAGGGTTGTAATAACAGGTGTTTATTAAACAATGAAAAGTATGTCAACAACGCCGCTAAGCAGTGTGTCATCCGGCAAGCAAGTGCATATAGTCAGTATAGAAGCTGGCTGGGGACTGCAGAGGAGATTGACCGATATGGGACTCACACCCGGTCTTAAGATTACTGTGATCAGAAGCCAGAAGAGCGGTTCGGTAGTTCTCGATGTCAGGGGTTCGAGGCTGGCTTTGGGCCGTGGTATATCACATAAAATAATGGTTAGAACCCCAGATAACTAATATAATTTTCATTTAAGATAGTGTGTAACAGTGGTTAAAAAAGAAAAAAATAGAATTACGGTCGCTTTAACCGGCAATCCCAACGTCGGCAAGACAACTCTATTCAATAACCTAACCGGGTCCAACCAGCACATCGGCAACTGGCCCGGGGTAACTGTAGAAAAGAAGGAAGGCTCCCGCAGCTTCAAGGGTTACGATTTAAAGGTGGTTGACCTGCCAGGCGCCTACAGCCTGACAGCCCATTCCCTGGATGAGGTTATCTCCAGAAATTTCCTGGTTGATGAAAACCCGGATGTGGTGGTGGATATCGTCGATGCCTCTAATCTGGAACGTAACCTCTATCTTTCGTTACAGCTTCTGGAGATGGGCGTTAATCTGGTAATTGCCCTTAATATGATGGATGTGGCTAAATCCAGGGGTTATCATATTGATGCCGGGCAGCTTTCTCGCCTGCTTGGAGTGCCCGTGGTGCCTCTGGTAGCCTCCCGCAACCAGGGTATTGATGAACTCCTTGAAACAATAACCTGTGTCGCCGAGGGCAAAATCCACATAGATAGACTGAAGTTCAGCTATGGACATGAAATGGATGAGGAAATTGCCAAACTGGAATCAGCTATAACCGCCGGCGCCCTGTCGCAGAAATACACGTCCGAATGGCTGGCGTTAAAACTGCTTGAAGAAGATGAGGAAATAGTAAAGAAATTTGAAGAGCTTAAACCAGACGGAGAAAAAGTCCTTGTAGTTAAAAATAACAGCCTCGCCCAACTGGCCAGGATTCACCGGAATGCAGCCGGCATAGTCATTGCCGATGCCAGATATGGCTTTATCAGCGGGTTGATGAAGGATGTGCTGAAAAAGCCAGCCGCTGAAAAGGTAAGCATCTCCGACAGGATTGACAGGATAGTACTTAACAACTGGCTGGGTATCCCCATATTCGCTGCCATTCTTTTCGGATTGTTCCAGCTCATCTTCAATTTATCTTTGCCCCTGTTGAACTGGATTAATGGCGGCTTCGGCCGCCTGAGCGAATCAGCAGCCGGCATAGCACCGGACTGGCTGGGTTCACTGATTGCCGATGGTTTTATCGGCGGGGTGGGTACCGTCATATCTTTCGTACCGATTATATCCTTGCTTTATCTGGGACTAGCAATACTTGAATACAGCGGCTATCTCACCCGCGCCGCCTTCGTTATGGACCGGCTGATGCACCGTATAGGGCTTCACGGCAGGTCGGTCGTGCCCCTTGTTTTAGGCCTCGGCTGCAGCGTGCCTGCAATTATGGCTGCCAGGACTATAGAGAATCCGAAGGACAGGCTGGTAACTATAATGGTCACCCCCTTGATTTCCTGCGGCGCCCGGCTGCCTATTTATGTCCTTCTGGCCGGCGCTTTCTTTACCGCCTATCAGGGCCTGGTAATTTTCTCTATGTATTTCCTGGGCATATTTCTTGCCATTCTCTTCGCCTGGCTCTTCCGCAAGAAACTTATCAGGGGTGAGAGCGGTCACTTTGTCATGGAGCTGCCCGCCTATCATATGCCTACCATAAGGAGTGTTTTAATCTACACCTGGCTACATACCAAGGCATTTCTAAGACGTGCAGGGACAATAATATTTATAGCAGTGATGCTCTTCTGGTTGCTGGACTATAGTGGAGTGATAGAACCGATAGGTAGAGCAATCGCACCTATATTCAGCCCGGCTGGTTTCGGTCAATGGCAGGCGGCATCAGCGCTGATTTTCGGTGTATTAGCCAAGGAAGTGGTAATCGGTGCCTTCGGTACCATGTTTGCCGTCGGTGATGGGGCTCTGGGTGAAGCCATCTCCACCCAACTCGGCTGGACACCACTGGCCGCCCTCGCCTTTATGGCAATGTGCCTGATATATATTCCCTGCGTCGCCACCATCACCACCATTAAAAGAGAGACAAATTCCTGGAAGTGGACGGGCTTTGTCATCGGTTATACACTTTTACTTGCCTGGGCGGTAGCCGTTCTCATATACCAGATCGGCAGCCTGTTTATAGCTTAGTATATTTAAGTTATTATGATTTATAATCAAGAATCTTTGCATGGTAACAAATTAGGAGGTACTTTATGTCAAAGACCGATGAGAACCTCAAAATAGCTTTCGCCAACGAGAGCCAAACAAATATTGAATACCTAGCATACGCCCACAAAGCGATGGATGAGGGTTTGATGGAGATCGCCCAGCTCTTTCGCGAAGCGGCCGGAGCGGAGATTGTCCATGCCCTGAGCCATCTGCAGGCTATGGGTGTCATCCGGACAACAAAGGATAACCTCGAGGAAGCATCCGAGGGAGAGGACCTCGAGATTTTATCCATATACCCCAAGTTCATCGAAGAAGCCAGAAACGAGGGTAGAGAAGAAGCGGTAAAATCTTTCACCATAGCCTTCGAAAGAGAAAAGCATCACCGTACTATGTTTCGCCAGGCTCTGCGTCATTTGAAATAGTCCTGTTTCCACCATTACAGTGCTATAACATTCTCAATCGGATTGCTGGCAAGAAATTTCCTGTATATAGAGGTCTAGTGAATATTAGTTGAAGAGTCCAGGTGGTAAATAACCTACATGCCCAATTTATCGCGGATGTTTATAAAAGCAAGCAGGTTTTCACGGCTTATCATGCCGATGATATTGCCACCCTCAACCACCGGCAACTGACCTATTTCTTCTTCTGTCAGCACTTTAAGTACATGCGCCAGGTCTTCATCTGGCCGTACATGCATTAGATCTTCAAACGGCAGCATTGCTTCGGTTACTTTTTTATCCGTCCATTCTTCTTGCGGGATCGCTTTCACCTCTTTTAGCGTTATCAATCCCCTAATATTGTCGCCGTCTGCTATTACGAAACACTGGTTTCCGGTTGACAGTATATGCTCATTTACAAGCTCATTAAGGGTGAGGTGCTGTTGTATTTTAACGCAGTTTCTTGTCATCGCCTCGCTTACGGTATGACCCTGAAGCATCTGCTGCAGTGTCAACTGGCGATAGCTGCCCACCGCCGCATTACCCAGGAACCAGCCGATAAATGCCAGCCATAATCCATTGAACCACCATTCCGGCCCCTGAAAAATAAGCCATATACCGCCAAAGATAAAGAGAAAGCTGATTCCCCGCCCGGCATTTGATGCCCATCTGGTGGCACGGCGCAGGTTGCCGCTTCGCCACCATAATATGGCACGCAGTACCCGTCCTCCGTCCAGGGGAAAACCGGGTAAAAGATTAAAAACGCCAAGCATAATATTTATCAGGCTAAGCCAGAAGGAAACTGCAATAATGTATTCAAAAGATGCCGGTACCATGTCAAAGATCACCCAAAACATGCCGCCCAGCAGTAAACTTGTCAGTGGCCCGGCGATGGCGATTTTCAGCTCCAGCTTAGGGTTTGAAGGTTCCTCGGTTATCTGGGATACGCCGCCGAAGATAAAAAGGGTAATGGATTTAACCGGAATGCCCGATTTTATAGCCACAACACTATGCATAAGCTCATGCAGCAATACCGAGCCGAAGAACATCAGGCTGGTTATAATGCCGGTAACGATAGAGGATGTCAGGCTCCACTCTGGATAAACTCCGGGGAAATAATTGGTAGCCAGCGCCCAGGTAACCAGGGCAAAGATGAAAAACCAGGAGAAATGCAGCCTCAAAGGGATTCCGAATAACCTGCCGATGGATATTCCGCTTTTTAGCAACTGCATTTCCTCCAGGCCTGAGTACCATAATATTTAAGTATACTATCTTGAGTTTAGAGTTTCTCCCGCCGCCTGTCAAACCAGATTTAAGCTGTATTTATTCAGTGTAAATGTTCACTTTGCCCTTGCCACCATCTATATCAACTTCAAGATCGCTCAGGGCTTCCACGAGCTGTTCTATATCTTCTTCCTTCAGATTCCACAGGTTAAAATTAATCCCTTATTCTTTCATAGCTGCGTCCACTTTATCGGCGACCTCACCGGGTACCAGCGAGGTGAGTTTTACGCCGGCACGTATCAGGGCTAACGGCACCCTCACATTTACACGCTCTACATCCGTGCCACTTCTGCTTTCGGAACTGGGTTTTACGGTAACTCTTAAATATTTAATTGATTTTTTCACCTTTGAGTCCGTTTCCGGCTCATCCACAAGCTTTAGTAGCCTTTCGGCTTCGTCCACGCTAATCTTATTTTCGGTAACCATCTCCAGTATTTTCTTTTTATTTTCAGCCATTTTTTCTTTTTCTTTATATTTATTTGAAATAAATCAAAATTCTTTTATTTTTCTGCTGGATATCAACTTCAAGTCCCCGCAGCTCACATATCACTCTGAACAAATAAGGACTCGTGAGGACTATTGTCCGGCTCCAGCCCATCGGCCAGAGAAGCAGCGCCGCTACAAGCACCAGTGGCAGCAGTATTAGGGCGAATACAGCCAGAAAAGGATATATCAGAAACAGGGGCAGCCATAACCTCTCTGTGCTACTTCCAAACGGTATGCTTATTTTTATCAATAAAGGTGGTGCGTTCATTTTTATATCCTCTCAATAGCTTCCTCAGCCGTTATTTTTCCCTGTTCGAGTTCATTCAGGATTTCTTCGGTCGTCTGCAACGGCAGCACCTAGGCGAAGTTCAGTTGCCCGGCAACACGATCCAGCTGATTTTTTTACCGTCGGATAACTAATGCCGAAAATACGCTCAATTTCTTTTATGGAGCCGTGGCATTTTACGAAGGCGGCAATAAAAATCTGGTCCTCCGCCGAAAGGCGGGCCAGTGGCGGTAATTCAAAGCTGCCCTCTATTGCGATATCGCTCTCCAACAAGCGTATTTTTTCGACCACTATTGGCTTGCCCTGTGTCAACCGAGTTAATTCCTGCCAGTCTTTTGCCAATGCACAATTCCTCCTTCCATATTAACTTTATCAATTTATGTATTTACTTTCTTAACTATTATTGCTTTATTATTAACTATGTCAATACTTATATTATAATATTTATTTTTTACAGTATGGCTTAACACCAGTCGTCAAGCCCTACTCAAGGGTTGAATTAATACACTTATTTAATTATAATATTACGACTGGTTGACATTTAACGGTAAATCTGTAACAATGATGCCCGAGTGGCGCAATGGTAGCGCGGCCGACTTGTAATCGGCAGGTTAGTGGGTTCGAGTCCCCTCTCGGGCTGAACCTGCTAATTTTTATGAAGTTCGGGAGGGGTGCCGGAGTGGTTAATCGGAGCAGACTGTAACTCTGCCGCCTGGAAGGGCTACACAGGTTCGAATCCTGTCCCCTCCACCATGGCAAGATGTACAGGACTGGACATCTGACTTCATAAGTATATATAATATAGAAAGGGAATGTGCCCACATAGCTCAGTTGGTAGAGCACGTTCTTGGTAAGAACGGGGTCACCAGTTCGAGTCTGGTTGTGGGCTCAGAATAAAGGGAGGCTGAAATGGCAAAACAGAAATTTGAAAGAACAAAACCGCATTGCAATGTTGGCACAATCGGCCACGTTGACCACGGTAAAACAACGTTAACCTCTGCGATTACTTGGGTATTATCCAAAAAGACGGGCACTTCTTACCGCGCGTTCGACAGCATTGACAATGCTCCGGAGGAAAAAGCCAGGGGTTTGACAATTGCCATTGCCCATATTGAATATGAAACCGATACGCGACACTATGCCCATATCGATTGCCCCGGCCATGCAGACTTTATCAAGAATATGATAACGGGAGCAGCCCAGATGGATGGTGCCATTCTGGTAGTCAGCGCTCCGGACGGCCCCATGCCGCAAACCCGGGAACACGTCCTGCTAGCTCACCAGGTTGAAGTGCCGGCTATGGTTGTTGCCCTTAACAAAGTGGATATGATGGAAGACGAAGAGCTGCTGGAACTTGTCGAGATGGAGGTTAGAGATCTGCTCAGCAAATACCAATTTCCCGGCGATGATGTGCCTGTAGTCAGGGTCAGCGCCCTCAAAGCACTTGAGTGCGGTTGTGGTACGGATGAGTGCCAATGGTGTGGGCCTATATTGAAACTTATGAGTGAAGTAGACAAGTATATTCCGATACCGGACAGACCTAAAGATCAGCCTTTCCTGATGTCTATTGAAGATGTATTCAGCATTAAAGGACGTGGTACCGTACCTACAGGCAGAGTCGAACGTGGCGTCATAAAGCCAGGGGATGTAGTTGAAATTGTCGGCTTGCACCATGAGCCGCGCAAGGTAACCGCCACCAGCCTGGAGATGTTCCATAAGATACTTGACAGCGGTGAACCTGGTGATGCCGTCGGCGTTCTGCTGCGCGGTATTGAAAGGGATGATATCGAACGAGGCCAGGTACTGGCAGCCCCCGGTAGCATAAAACCGCACACCTATGCCGAAGCCGAGGTATATGTGCTGACAAAAGAGGAAGGCGGCAGGCACACACCGTTCTTCAACGGGTATAAACCTCAGTTCTATATCAGAACTACGGATGTCACCGGCTCTATTGAGCTGGCAGAGGGCGTCGAAATGGTAATGCCCGGTGACAACACAGTAATGAAGATAAAGCTCCTTTATCCGATCGCTATGGAAAAGGGTTTGCGTTTTGCTATCAGAGAAGGGGGAAGAACTGTAGGCGCCGGTACCGTCACCAAGATTCTAGAGTAGTATGGCAAAGAAAACTGAAGCCAGGATTATAATTCATCTTGCCTGCACTGAGTGCAAGGAAAGAACATATACTACTACCAAGAATAAAAGGAATGATCCGCAGCGTTTAGAGCTTAGAAAATATTGTCCTCGCTGTCGTGCTGTTAAACCCCACAAGGAGGTAAAGTAGCACTTCTCAACATGGATATAAAGGACACCTCTTATGTCAAATCCAACTGCCAAAAATAATAAATCTAGGTTTAGATTTTTCGGTGAGATCATTGCCGAACTCAAGAAGGTGACTTGGCTTTCCAGGCGAGAGGCATTTTATCTAACCTCCCTGGTACTGCTGGTTGCTGCTACCGTGGGTGCTATACTGGGAGCCATCGATTATGGTTTTTCGTTTATTGTAGATAATCTGATAATTGGTAACTAACAGCGTTTTATTATGAGAGATGTTATGACGGTTGAGGATAAAAAAGACTGGTTCGTAGTCCATACATACTCGGGGTATGAGGATCGGGTCAGGAAAAACCTTGAGCAGCGGATTAAATCTATGGACGCCGATGGGGACATCTCTGAAGTTGTTATACCTACAGAGGATGAGATTGAGGTCAAGAACGGTCAGCGCCGCACGGTAACAAAGAAGATATTACCCGGTTATATTCTCGTCCATATGAAATTGAACGATCTTAGCTGGGGGATTGTACGTAATACTCCCGGTGTAACCGGTTTCGTTGCCAGCGGCAATAAACCGATTCCGCTTGAAGAGGACGAGGTCAAGCGAATAATGAAACAGATGGAAGCCGAAGCACCCAGGTTAAAAGTCGGCTTCAGGCAGGGACAGAGTGTACGTGTTATTGACGGACCCTTCATTGATTTCATCGGTACCGTTGATGAAATAGATGCTGATAAGGGCAAGGTCAAGGTGCTTCTATCGCTCTTTGGCCGTGAAACGCCGGTTGAGCTTGATTTCCTCCAGGTGGAAAAGCTCTAGTTTAACGAGATTATTAGTTGGAGATG
>DAOVXW010000054.1 GCA_030635945.1 Dehalococcoidia bacterium | reverse complement strand
TTCCTTTAATAAAGGAAGGGGAATTATAATATAATATGAAACCCCCCTAATCCCCTTTGTAAAAGGGGGAATAAAAATACCTCTCCCTTTCGTAAAGGGAGATTGAGAGGGATTATTTGACCACTCCTTGGTATTATGATTATTATGATCCAGGTAAATTTCCATACCAAGAAGAACTGTGCGATAAAATGGCTTGGTTTTGTGGCCTAGAAGACCAGAAACGCAAGTCACAAGATATCCTATCTGCCCCCATAGCCAATTCACTAACTTTAAGATTAAGGTCTATCTCAAAAGCTCACGACAGGTTAAAAATAGAAATACACAAGGTAAATACTGAAATAAATAAGACTGCTCAAAGTCAATTCAGCCAAAATCAGCCTTTCGGATGGGGCGGCACTTTTCACACTCAATCAAGCAATTTAAAAACCGAGGGGGCACCTATCGATGAAATTAAGATAGGATCAGACACGGGGAACAAACTCTATATTTACCATAAGAAAATACATTATGCTCTTTATGATTTCTTTATAGACTTATCAAGTATTTTAGATAGGTTGTTTTATGAAATCAATATGTTATATAAGTTAGGTAACTGGGAGAAAGGATGTTTAGACTGGAATAAGCTAGTAAACCCTAAAAAACCAGATAAATTACAGATTTTAAAACAAAAAGATGGTAGATTAAGCAAGTTTATTGAAAATATGTCTGCGAACTTTAATAGAGACAGCTCGTATAAAAATAGGTTAATACACGACGCCATAGTGCATACAAATATTGAGAGGACAATACAAATCCCTCGAATGTTTCAAGTTTTGTTACCTGATGAACCTAATAACCTTATTAGCACAAACTATGTTGATGCAACAGACTATTGCAAGAAATTGAAATCAGATGTTCTCAAATTATTGGATGGTAGCTACAAACTAATCATCGAAAACATTAAAACTTCAGGCAATCCACCGTGGTAATTAGACAACAAGGAGGTCTCACACATGCCGCAGTTTAAGATAGGCGTCATTGGCGGCACGGGGTTATATGACGTGGAGGGGTTGGCGGAGGTGGAGGAAGTCAAGATTGATACCCCATTCGGTAAGCCGAGCGATGTCATCATCACTGGTAAGCTGGGCGGGGTGGGGGTTGCCTTCCTGCCGCGGCACGGGCGGGGTCATACCATAATACCCACCGAAGTGCCTTCGCGGGCAAACATATACGCCCTCAAATCGCTGGGGGTGGAAAGCATCATCGCCATAAACTCTGTCGGCAGCCTCAAGGAAAATATAGAACAGGGAAACCTGGTTATCCCCGACCAGCTTATAGACCTCACCAAGGGCAGAACGAATACCTTTTTCGGCGGTGGCATCGTCGCCCATATCCAGTTCGCCGAGCCGTTCTGCCCGCAGATTCGGCAGGTTCTGTACGGGGCGGCTTTAGCGGCGGGGGCAGACGCCCACCCGTATGGCACCTATATGGTGATGGAGGGTCCCGCTTTTTCCACCAAAGCCGAATCCCACCTTCACCGCACCTTGGGGGGCGATATAATCGGCATGACAGCGCTGCCGGAAGCCAAACTGGCACGTGAAGCCGAAATCTGCTACGCTATAATTGCCTGCGCTACCGATTATGACGTCTGGCATGAAACAGAGGAGGAAGTGGGGGTGGAGGTCATCCTGAAAACGATGCGCCGTCAGGAAGAACTTTGCAAGCAGATAATAAAGCTTTCCATTCCTAAAATATCAGATGTCGAAGGCTGTGGATGCTCAAGCGCGCTTCAGGGAGCTATCGTTACCGCACCGGAAGCCATGCCTCCGGATATCATAAAGAAGCTGGAATTAATCATAGGCAAATATATTAGCTGAGGTTCAACATTGAAGGACACCAGATTCAATTGCCTGCCGACGATGATAGGCAGCATGCCCCACACCGACCCGGATAAAGCATGCGCTCTGGTCAACCATTACCTGACGGATATACCCGCCTGGCCTCAGTTACCCAGGCGCTCTTTCAGGGAGAATATGTCGGTGCAGTTCAGCCAGGGATTTCCCGGCATCGTTGAGAAAGATAACAGCATTTATGTGGACCGCTCCATAGACTTGGATAGTCCGCTGGAAGAGCTGTACAATGCTTATATTGAAAATAATATCGATAAATACCCGGTCGGCGCCGATTATGCCGCCGGATTGCATACTTTCCTTTCCCTGGCAAATTTTAAGCCGATGGCTACCAAAGGGCAGATAACAGGCCCCATCAGCTTGGGGCTCGGCGTCACCGATGACAGCAAACGAGCCATACTTTATGATGATATACTTTCCGACGCCGCCGCCAAGCTGCTGCGCCTCAAGGCAGGCTGGCAGGAGAAAGAACTTAGTAAAATATCAAAGAATACGATTATCTTTATTGATGAGCCGTCAATGGCTTCCTATGGCTCCGCCTTCTTTTCCCTTCCCAGAGAGAGGGTTATCAGCCTGCTGGAGGAGGTTCTGTGCGGTATCAGCGGCATCAAGGGTATCCACTGTTGCGGCAATACAGACTGGCCCATAATTCTGGGCACCAGCACCGATATTCTCAGCTTCGATACCTATAACTATGCCGAAAGCCTTACCCTTTTCCCCGGCGAAGTAAAACGATTCCTGGACAGGGGCGGGGCTATCGCCTGGGGCATTGCACCCAACGCCGAAGATAAACTTGAAGGTGAAACGGTATTCAGCCTTAAAGACCGTCTGGAAGAAGCAATGGCGCCTTTCACCAGAAACGGAGTACCCTTCAGGCAGTTGGTTGAGCATGGGCTACTTACCCCCAGCTGCAGCCTGTCTCTCCTCACCGAAGAGGGAGCCGCCCGTTCACTGGAACTTTTAGCCGGGCTATCTCAGGAAATAAGAAAGCGCTACGGATAAAAGGGAGTCTTTATGGAATGCAATATAAACGCCAATAAGTCCACCTGCAACTGCACCTATGAACCCTGCTCCAGAAAGGGCAAATGCTGCGAGTGCATCACTTATCATCTGAAGTTCAATGAACTACCCGCCTGCGTCTTTCCTGAGGATATAGAAAGGACTTTTGACCGCTCTTTTGTCCGCTTTTCCGATTACGTATCACGCAGTATATAGCCTGTTGTCAATATAATGTCTTTCAGTTATACTATCAGCACTATTGTAAATAATCTTTAAAGGAAATAAACAGCTATGTCACCTTCAGAATCAGATGAAATTGAAATAAATCCCATTTTTAACGCCATATTTGTCAGGATCAGTGAAAACATTAACAATATTTTCCCGGATTATAACAACCGCAGATTTTACAAATCTCTTCTAGCCGGTGGTAAAACAATGGCAAATGCAGTCACCGCCGGGTGTCAGGAGATAAGAAGGATCTGCGGTGATATTGATGAGGCAAAAGCACTGGCTTTAACCAAATTATTCACCCTGCTTATGCTGTCACAGGCCTTCCGCTGGCTTGAAAACCAGACACCTGAGAATGAGGAGGCATCAGAAGTCAATCTGTCTTCGGTGTCGGTTGTTTTAAACCTCTTTGATGATAACTCGGAGGAGTCGGTTAAAGATTTCATAAATATGGATAACCAGTTCAGGTATGAACTGAAGCACCATGACCATATGACACATATGGCAGTACTTTTACTGGCAAAAGCCTGTGAAGCCTGCGGTCATAAATGTATCGAATGGAGTAAGGTTTCTTTTCCCATAAAGTCACTGCAATCCCTGACCAGCTCCAGGGCTATTGTTGATTCAAAAGCGATAAACGGCGTAGAGGACATCCGGGTAGTCATAAACAGCATCCCCTTCGGTGCGCAGGCAATGGTTAATTACCACGAGGAGCACACTGAGTCTTGATATCCAAGCTGCCCGATATGGTTCAGGCATTACTGAAGCCGGAAGTCTATCCCGAACCGACTGATATTGTCGAACTAGAGCAGACCCAGATGTCTTTCGTCTTTCTGACCGATAATTACGCCTACAAAGTAAAAAAGCCTGTAAATCTGGGCTATCTTGATTATACCACCCTGGAAAACCGCCGGCATTACTGTTACAGGGAGGTAGAGCTAAATAAAAGACTCTGCCCCGACGCCTATCTGGGAGTGTTGACCATAAACCGCCAGCAGGAAAGTTTTTCAATCGGCGGTGCCGGCGAGGTAATTGAATATGCGGTAAAAATGCGCCGCCTCCCCCGGGAACTCATGATGGACTCACTGCTTGAAAACAACAGCGTATCAACTGAAATGGTAAGCCGACTGGCTGATAGAATAGCAGTTTTTCATAAACAGGCTGAGACAAACACGAAAATAAGTATCTTCGGCAAGGTTGATGTTATCAGCCGCAACACCGAAGAGAATTTCAGCCAGACGGAAAAATACATCGGCAGAACTGTATCCAGCCGCCAGTATCAGCAAATCAAAGAATATAATCACAGGTTTATAAGTGAAAACAGCGATCTTTTTGGAAAAAGGATTAAAGATAACCGAATAAGGGACTGCCATGGCGACCTGCACACAGCCCACATCTGTTTTGAAAACGGCATCTGCGTTTATGATTGCATCGAATTCAACGACCGCTTCAGATACGGCGATGTTACCTCCGAAGTTGCCTTCCTGGCAATGGACCTGGACCACCACGAACGGGCAGACCTCAGCCACCGCTTTGTTAAGGAATACATCGCAAAAAGCCATGATATTGAGTTGAAAAAACTGCTCAATTTCTATAAGTGCTATCGCGCCTATGTGCGGGGTAAGGTAGCCAGTTTCAAGCTGGATGATTCATATATCACCTTGGATGAACGGGAAAAGTCAACCGAAACAGCCGCCAGCTACTTTGATTTAGCCTATTCTTATGTAAAGCTCAAACCCGACCTGTTTATCACCACCGGTCTTGTCGGTAGCGGTAAAACCTCTGTTTCGCAGGCACTTGCCGGAAGAATGGGTCTGGTGGTGCTATCATCGGATGTCATCCGCAAGCGCCTGGCAGATATACCCCAAACCGAGCACCGTTTCGAGGAATACGATAGCGGCATCTACTCCCCCGATTTCTCCAGAAAAACTTATGATGCGTTATTTGCCGAAGCAAAAAGTATCCTCGCAGAAGGCGGCTCAGTTATTATAGACGCCTCTTTTATAAAAGCCGAAGAGAGGAAAAAGGTAAAAGCCCTGGCTGCTGAAATGGATGCCGATTTCCATATTTTAGAATGCAGATCGGATGAAGAAACCATCCGTCAGCGTCTCAACCGGCGTATGCAGAAAAGCTCTGTATCGGATGGACGATGGGAGATA
>DAOVXW010000146.1 GCA_030635945.1 Dehalococcoidia bacterium | reverse complement strand
TTCTTGAGGTGGCGTTGGTAGATCACATCTTTGAGGCCGATATCGCCAGCGTTATGGGTATCAATCAGACAGGACAGGTTATGCTCCTTGTCCACTGCGGCTCGCGCGGGCTGGGGCACCAGATAGCCGGCGACTATATCAAAGTAATGATTGGCGCCATGAAAAAATACGGCATCAACGTACCCGACCGTCAGCTAGCCTGCAGCCCTATAGACTCTCCAGAGGGCAGAGACTATCTTTCGGCGATGAATTGCGCCGCCAACTACGCCTGGGCTAACCGCCAGTGCATCACCCACTGGGTAAGAGAGGCTTTCTGCCGGGTAATGGGTATTCATCCGGCAGATGCCGGGCTGGAACTTATCTATGATGTAACCCATAACATCGCCAAGATAGAGGAACATACTGTCACTGGTAAAAAACAAATGCTCTGCGTCCACCGCAAGGGTGCCACCAGGGCTTTTCCCGCCGGCCACTCTGACATTCCACGGAAATATTCAGGGATAGGCCAGCCGGTTCTTATTCCCGGCGATATGGGACGCTTTTCATATATTCTTGTGGGCACCGAACAGGCGATGGTGGAGACCTTCGGCTCTACCTGCCATGGTGCCGGACGGATGCAGAGCCGGGCTGCCGCAAAGCGTCACCTCAAAGGTAGGGACGTGCTGGACTCTCTGGCAGCCTGCGGTATAATAGTGCGCACGGGCAGCCTGTCTGGTCTGGCTGAAGAAGCCCCGGAAGCATATAAAGATGTAACCTCAGTCGTCAACATCGCCCACAATGCCGGTAGCTCCAGGATTGTCGCCAGAACAAAACCAATCGGTGTGATAAAGGGATAATGCAATATTATCCTCCCCTGTTTGACAAAATATAAAGCTATATTATATTATTTCACTTTCTACACTCTAGTTTATCGGATAATATTCTATGAGCCAATTAAAAACCAGTGGCATATCAAGAAGAAGTTTCCTCAGGGATGCAGGATTATTTCTTGTTGTAATGTGTGGCTCATTTGCTTTCGCTGGCAATTTCTTTAAATCTCTTCCAAGGTTTAAGAAAACCCATCCCCTGATGGGCACTTTCGCCAGAATAACAGTTTATGCCCCGGATGAGGAAAGCGGTATGGATGCCATTGATGCCGCCTTTTCCAGAATCATGGAAATAGAAAGCCGGGCTTCGATATTCGACGAAAACGCCGAGGCTTTTCTGCTTAACCGTGACGGTTATCTGAACAATCCCTCCGACGACCTGCTCAGGCTTGCAACAATGTCCCAAAACTATTACCGGCAAACTGGCGGTTATTTTGATATAACCGTGCAACCTCTTCTTGACCTGTGGGATACAGGTGAACTATGGAAGGAAAGCTCAGAAATTCAACAGGAAAAAATAAACTTGGTGGCCGGACTCATCGGCTCGGATAAAATAAATATTGCCAGCGACAGGATATCCTTTATGACAGAGGGGATGAAAATCACCCTTGGTGCCATTGCCAAAGGCTATGCCGCTAGCGAAGCCGTTCGTGTACTGGAAAGCAAGGGCATAGAGCATGCCATGGTGGATATCGGCGGCGATATAAGCGTCCTTGGCTCCAGGCCCGGCGGCGAACCATGGCAAATTGCCATTATAAATCCGAACGATGCCAGCCAGCCGCTTGCTACACTTTCACTTTCAAATAAATCTATAACCACATCCGGCAACTACCAGCGATATTTCACGCCGGATATGAAGGTACATCATATAATGAATCCGAAAACAGACTATTCGGCAAACGAATGCATAAGCGCTACCATAATAGCCGAAGACGGCACCCTGGCCGATACCCTGGCTACCTCAGTCTTTGCAATGGGGCCCAAAACCGGGCTGGAGATGGTTGAGGCGCTGGATAATACCGAATGTCTGCTGGTTAACGCCGACAGGATGGTTTATAAATCTTCCGGTCTATCCGATAAATCAGGTTAGGAAAATAGAATGGCTTTATTTTTAAGAAGGAATGGTCCAAGCTACAAAGTGCAGCTTCCTTACCGTATGCCCGCCCCCGATAGCCCTGTTGAGCCGTTGCCTCTATCGGAAAAGGTTATCTTGCCCTTGGAAACCAGCAATGGTTCATACAACATCCTTGTGAAAAAGGGAGAAAAGGTTCTCAGCGGGCAAAAGATAGCGGATTCTGATGATCTTAATATTACCCCCATACACGCTACTCTATCAGGGGAAGTATCCGGTATAATCAAACTTATACAACCGACAAGCGGACGAACGGTGGATACCATAGCCATAACCTCTGATGGTGAAGACAAATGCATAGAGACAGCTCCGCAAAATCCAGAGGCTCTTTCGGCAGAGGAAACTGTGAAGATTATAAGGAAGGCGGGCATTACCGGAAGCCTGGGTACTATGCCTGCTTATGTAAAGCTATCACAACCTGAAGGCGAAGGAATAAAAGCAGTTATTCTGAACGGTTGCAGTTGCGAGCCGTATTTAACGTCAAATATCAGGCTCCTGCTTGAAAACGGCGAACAGGTGTTTTCCGGATTAAAAATAATAAATAGAGCTCTCCCCAGCGCCACTATCTACATTGTCATAGATAATGACAGGTACGATGTTATAGACAATGTAGAAAAGTTGGTCAGTGCATACGGTTTTAAGAATATCAAAATTACTCTGCTGGAGAAAAAATACCCGGCGGTTGCCGAAATAAGCCTAGTAAAGACTGTTCTGGATATAGACATTCCTGCCAACGGGACGGCGGCCGACGTCGGTGTCGCTGTATTTGATATGGCTACGGCAAAGGCTATAAATGATGCCATAAGCTCCGGCAAACCTTTTATCGAAAAGGTTATAACCATTGCCGGTAGCGTTAACCGGCCAATGAACCTTTCGGTAAGGCTGGGCACGCCCCTGAGAAATCTGATTGATTACTGCGGCGGTATAAAGGGAGAAGCCGACGAGGCTATTATAAACGGGATTATGATGGG
>DAOVXW010000023.1 GCA_030635945.1 Dehalococcoidia bacterium | reverse complement strand
TAACCTTTGTCCCCCATTTGATACCGATGACAAGGGGCATTCTGACGACCTGCTATGCTCCACTCATTGGCAGGCTTGCCGCCAGTAAAAAGGGAGAGGCGGAATTAAGGCAGATTTACCTTGATTTCTATAAAGACGAGCCTTTTGTCAGGGTAACAGCCTCCCCGCCCCATACGAAGCATACCCTGGGTTCAAACCTGTGCCTTGTTTACCCGACCATTGATACAAGAACCGGCAGGTTGATTGTCATCAGCTGTATTGACAACCTTGTTAAAGGCGCTGCCGGACAGGCTATCCAGAATATGAACCTGATGCTGGGATTGCCGGAGCCCACCGGGCTGGAAGCATTGGCGATTTATCCGTAAAGCCTGACATTGCTCCCAATCCAAAGCTCTGTTATGCTTTAGCCTGACGTGAAGAACGAAACGGACGGTAACGCCGGCCTGAAAACCAGGAGCTTTGGCACCTGGGACTACCTCAAGATTACCATACTCGTCTTTGCCACAACCGCGTTATGGCAGGGGATGCACGGCATTATCCTGCCCCTGAGAGTGCTGGATTTTGTCCCCGAAGCTGAAAAGAACACCGCTCTGGGGCTGCTTATCTCCGCCGGTTTAATCCTGGCAATGATAGTGCAACCGATAATCGGTGCTATCAGCGACCGCTCCGGTTTCAGATGGGGCCGGCGGCGGCCTTTTATCCTGGTGGGCTTTTTGTTCCTCCTGCTGTTTTTACCCGGCATAGGGCTGGCCGGCAGTTATGCTGTTCTCTTCGCCACATATTGTTTCCTGCAGATAAGCAGTAACACGGTGCAGGGGCCGCACCAGGGCTTTATCCCCGACCTTGTGCCTGAAGGAAAGAGGGGGCTGGCTTCAGGGGTAAAGGGATTTCTGGAAATATTGGGCGGTGTCGCCCTTTTATACCCCATAGCTATCTTTATGGACAATTATGCCATCGGCCAGGGAGGCCAGTGGTTATGGCTATCGCTGGTGCTTCCGGGGGCTTTTTTACTGGTATTTATGGCGGTTACCGTTTTGACGGTTAAAGAACAACCCGGTAGCGACGGCCTGCAGTTTTCTGCCACAATCTCTGGTATCGGCATTTGTTTACGCCGTTGCCTTATGTGGCTCCAGCTATCACGCTTGATTGGTTTCATCAAGGTGCACCGCAATTTTTGCTGGTTTCTGGCATCCCGCCTGTTCTTTTTTCTGGCCATGGCTATCATCCAGCGGTTTGCCCTGTATTTTCTCAGAGATGTCATCGGCGCCGCCGACCCGGCTGAAGCTGTTTTCAGGTTTTCCATATTAGCCGTAATCGGCATGCTGATAGTGGCTTACCCTGCCGGGCGTCTATCAGATAAAACGGGGCGTAAACCTATAGGCTTCTTATCGGCAATTCTAGGTACTCTGGGTATTCTGGTCATAATACTTTACCAGAGCTACACTTCAATAATGATTGCCGCCGGCATCCTGGGGATAGCTACTGGTGCATTCTCCAGTGCAAACTGGGCTTTAGCCACCGACCTGGTGATAAAAGGAAAGGAAGCAAGATACCTTGGCCTTGCTAATATGGCGACCGCCGGCGCCGGTGTCCTGGCGGGTCTGGTCGGGCCATTGATCGACCGTTATGAAGCGGTTACTACCGGACTGGGTTACCAGATTATGCTTGTTGCCTGTCTTTTGTTCTTTATGCTCGGCGGACTGCTGCTGCTTAAAGTTAAATCCCCGGTCAACCGATGAAATCACGTACCCAATCCAGGCCCATAGCGCCGGCAAAAGCAATAGCTATATAGAGTACTGTTCTGCCCAGCCAGCAGGCAATGAAAAACTTCCAAACCGGAAAGCGCAGCGCACCAGCGACAATGCCGGCTAAATCAAAAAAGAGCGGTGCCGCAGAGAGGAAAAAAATCGTCAGCGAACCCCAACTCTCCATCCACCCCTCCAGCCGGGTATATAACCGACGCTTCTTAACGATTGCCCGGCCGCTGTAGCCGGCAGCATAGCCGGTTAACTCTCCGATGGCTGCCGCAAAACCACCGATTAATCCTACCAGTAAAGGCGAAGGAAGTGCACCGCCGAGAACAAAAAGAAATAAGAAGTTGCCGGCGGGCAGAACAACGGTGGCATTTAGAATCAGACTGCTCAGAAAGACGCCCAGATAACCCAGTTCTTCAAGCTGTTCGAACCTTTCCGGATTATCTCTATAGAGGCAAAAGATGGCAACGGCAACGGCAATGACAATAATCAAACCCAGTAAAGGGATCAATTTCATATTTATCCAGTTATATTTTTTCTCCCCCTCTGCTTCATGATTATCGCCCTTTTCTTTCATATCTCTGGATATTGTAGCATAATAGCGGAATATACACAGCTTATATTGTCTTAAATGCTTCATGCTTCATAGAAGCACATTGTGGAAAGTGGCTTTTTTTTGCTATACTCTAACCACGCCCCCATCGTCTAGAGGCCTAGGACACCGGCCTTTCAAGCCGGCAACATGGATTCGAATTCCATTGGGGGCGCCAGGTTACAATGTTGAAACCAGATTCTGATATATAATCTTTAAAAACTGATCCGATTGAATGAAGAAGGGGAGAAATATGGAAAAAGAAAATGAAGCCAAGCATGGGATTATGGATACACCTCTACCCATCATCCTAGATGAGATTGAGAAAGCCGCAGCAGACGCCAGAGAAGCCGCCGAAAGCGCAAGATTAGCCGGGGAACAGGCTGCGGAAGATGTTATGAAAAGGCTGAGGAAACTGTTTATGAAGATGGCAAAGGATATTACGGAGGAGCTGGGGGAGGGAAAGAAGTAAGATCGCTTAATTACTGCAAACCAATACCGGGGCAATTATGAGGTGCTTGATACTGCCAGGGTAAACAGGTTCCAGTATACAATTGCCGTATAAAAAACAAGGGAGCACAGGCTGCTTATGGCAGCCATACCCGGCCGCTTTCTGTATATGTTCCATATTAAAATCATTACCAGCAACGCGCCGCATACCTTTATCAACATAAATTGCTCCCCGCCTATCAGTGTTTTAAGCAACGGATTCCATTCCCGGCCCAGATTTCGTGAAACAATAAATTCGCTCAGCATGCCGTCGGCAACTATTGCCCAAAATAAGGTACAGAGCACATATTTCATTTGTTGAGTCGATAAAATAATGCTGCCGGCCATAGATGATCAATTTCTCCGCTGATTGGACTTATAAAGACAATTTCATTTTAGATAATCTTATGGTAAGTTTCAAGGTTACATATCGTAACCAAAACTCACAATTCTTAATAACCGGGTAATAATATCCGGTTTATAGCTTGTTTACAGCATAAAGAATGTGAGAAAATTGTTTTATCCCATCCGGACGAAGTTAAATGAATGTAAAGGCGACACGGAACTCTGTAATACTCGTAGCTCTGGTTTTTATTGTAGCGATAGCTTTCGGTATCTTATCAAGACCGAGGATAGATACGCAGGAAATCACAAATTATCTTGAAAATATGGCGCCGGTATCGCAGGCACATAGCGATTGGCTTGAGGACTATTATACGCTAACCGAACTCTATGTCGTAATGAGCCAAAGCCAGAAGGTAGAAGCGCTCAACAGGCTGCTCGACCGGATGGAGGAGATTCAAATTGATGTCGATGAATCAACACCGCCTGACGTATTGGAAAATATAGTAAAAAAATGGGGCAACGAATGCCGTCTAATTCTACAGGCAGTCTTTCAGCTGAGCCTGGGGATTGAAAGAAACAATGCAGAGTGGATTAGTGAAGCCTATGAGTTATTACTGGAAGCCGAAACTACAAAACAGCAATGGAAAGATGAACTATCAACTCTACTGAACGAGAATGATATAAAAATTGAAGACACTGCCCTTGACAGCTATTTCAACTGAAGCGCAATCTCTGCAAGCTACGATAAAAGATTATCTGCTATAGCTCTTTGTTGCGCATTCTCAGCCAGGTCAGATAAAGGCAGGCAATAATTATCGCCAGGCTCATCCTCACCGCGCCCCAGGCACTGGCTGTATCTCCGGTAAGGAGCCCCGTCCCCCAGCTTACCAGCCCGGACGGCATATATTCGCCGATTTTTGGAAGATTCGCTATGACCGCCTGCCCAACGAAAAAAACCAGCGCCAGCCCCCCGGCGGCAAGCTGGCTTTTAAATACACTGGATAAAAGCAAGGTTACCGAGATGGCAACAATAAAAAACAATATCAACAGACCGTTCAAGGCTATGAATGCCGTAATGTCAGCCTCACCCAAAAGAATAACTGTATAGACATAGCAGGCTATTGATGCCAAGACAAGGGCTACTACAAAGCTGGTGCTCAGGGTAAACAGCTTGGCTAATATAAAAGCTTCCCGGCTTACCGGTTTGCTCAGCACCATTGCCGCTGTACCCTTGTCAATCTCCCGCGAGATAGCCCCCATTGTAACCAGAACCACTATTAATACACCCATCTGTGCAATTGTATCGGCATATTCCGTCAGCGCCTGCACCGCCGTAGCCGGCGGTATATCAATTATTATATCTTCCCCGGCTATCTTGAGGATTTCGGGCAGATACTTGAGCATCAACGGTGTCATCAGCCCGAAAATGAGAAGGACGATGGCTATTATGAGGAACCTGTATGTCTTCAGCTGTTCCTTTAGTTCCTTCTTTATCAGGGCACCCAGACCGCTCATCTCTTCCCCCCACCGGCTATCAGTTCAACGAAGATATCCTCCAAACTGGGCAGGGTTAACTCGTATCGCAGCAAGGTCAAGCCGCTGGCGGCAGTAATGCCGGGCAGCTCCCTCTTGGCTGTATTAATATCCCTCACCTGTATGCGAAGGGTTAGTGAGCCGTTCACCTCTACCTGCTCCGCTTTAGCCAGCCAGGGTACGGCCCGGAGACTGGCAACCAGGGGAGCGGCGTCTCCTTCGAACTCTAGCTCAAAGACGGAACGGGCATATTTCCGCTGCAACTCCTCCATCGACGAAGTTGTAATCAGTTTGCCCCGGTCTATAATACCGACAGAGTCACACACCCTCTCTACATCTGACAATATATGAGTTGACATAAATACAGTAGCTCCAGCGGATAAGCGCTTTATAAGTTCCAGCACCTCCCGCCTGCCTATGGGGTCAAGGGCCGAACACGGCTCATCGAGGAAAAGGACTTCGGGTTTGTTTATAATTGCCTGGGCGATGCCCAGCCTCTGCCGCATACCGCGCGAGTAGCCGCCTATCCTGCGCTTTGCCGCCTCTTTTAATTCAACGAGCTCCAGCAGCTCGTCGCAGCGCTTCTTTGTTTCCACTTTTGAAAGGTGGTGCAGTTCGCCGATAAAGCTCAAAAACTCCAGCCCGGTCATCCAATTATAAAATGCGGGCACTTCAGGCAAATAGCCAATCTTGCTCCTTAATCCGATGGCCCCAGAGGTAATCTCATGGCCGGCAACCCAGGCTTTGCCCGTTAAGGGAGCGCTCAGCCCAACCAGTAGCTTTATGGTTGTTGTTTTACCGGCACCATTGGGGCCCAGAAAGCCGAAGATAGAGTGCTCCTCAACACTCAGGTCGAGGTTGTCAAGGGCGATGATATCACGATAACGCTTGGTCAGTCCCTCGCATTTAATAGCTTCCAATTATTACTATTCCTCCCGTCCGAAAATAAGATAAACGACGGGCCCGATAATATTAACCAGTACGATAACTAATGCCCAGAGCACCTTATTGTCGCCCCTGACCCGCTGACGCTTGATAAGGTCAACGAGGGCTACAATCATCAAAGCAAGCTGAAGAATCAGCAGTGGTATAAAAAAAGGCAGTATTTCCGTAAAAGTATCAAGGTTATCCATAATATTCTGGTTCCTTTTTTAATCTAGAATTCACTCACCAGCTTTTTGTAGGTATCTTTAAGCGCTTCGTTCACCACTTTTATATCACCTGTCACCGGCATAAAGTTGGTATCCCCCGCCCAGCGGGGTACGACATGGGTGTGGATATGTTTATCAATGCCGGCGCCGGCTATTCGCCCTAGGTTCATCCCTATATTAAACCCTTCGGCTTTAATTACCCGCTTTAGTATGGCGACGCTACGGCTGACCACCTCGAACTGTTCGTTGCGTTCTTCGTCATTCAAATCCTCCAGATTTGCTACGTGGCGGTAGGGGGCTACCATCAGATGACCAGAGTTATACGGATAGCTGTTCATAATAATAAAACAATGCCGCCCCCGGTAAAGTATCAGATTAGAGGCGTCGTCTTTCTCTGACGGTTTGCTGCATAAAATACAACCCTCTTCTTCTTCATCCTTTGCCTTTTTAATATACTCGATGCGCCACGGCGCCCAGAGGTAGTCCATTTCAACTCTCTTTTCGTTTATTATATTATTTTAATCACTCAAAGGCTAAACGTCAAAGGGAAAACGTTGCTCATAACTCAAAAAGACGGGTATACTATAGCCTGGAGGAAGTTATTTGCCCTATCCCGACAGCATATTATTTAATATCACCAAGCCAGCCCGCTATACCGGCGGTGAATGGAACAGCATCACCGGAGACTGGCATAAAGCAGACATAAAGATAGCCCTCAGCTACCCCGACACTTATGAAATCGGCATGTCCAATATGGCTCTGGGTATCCTCTATGACATATTGAACGGCCAGCCGGGCGTCCTCGCTGAAAGGGTATTTGCTCCCTGGCCGGATATGGCAGCCGCTATAGAGGCGGCCGGGATACCTCTGCTCAGTCTGGAAAGCAGTCATCCTCTTAATGAATTTGATATTATCGGCTTCTCGCTGGGTTATGAGCTCACTTTCACCAACGTGCTGAATATGCTGCACCTGTCACAGATTCCGGTGCTCGCCAGCGGAAGAGACGACAGCCACCCGATAATAATTGCCGGCGGCAGCTGTGCCCTTAATCCGGAGCCGATGTCAGACTTTATTGATTTTTTCGTCATCGGGGAGGCGGAAGAGCTGCTGCCGGAGCTTGTTGCCTGCTTCCGCGGTTGGAAAGACAAGAAGGCTTCAAGAAAGGAACTGCTGCACCGAGTGGCGGCAATTCCCGGCATATACGTGCCCAGCCTGTACCAAGTGGAGTATCAGCCGGATGGTCTTTTCAAGAGTATTTCGCCCACTACCGCCGAAGCCAGCCCGCAAATAAAACGGCAGATAGTCCCCAAACTGCCTCCGCCGGTAACCAAGCCGGTAGTACCATATATAGAGGTAGTTCACGACCGGGGGGCGATAGAAATCAGCCGGGGGTGTAGCCGGGGATGCCGTTTCTGTAATGCTGGCATCATATACAGACCGGTGCGCCAGCGCCCAAGAGAGGAAATACTAAAAGCTGTAGACGGGCTTATCACAAACTGCGGTTATGACGAAGTCTCACTGGTATCACTGAGCACCAGTGATTACAGTGCTATTGATGAACTGGTAACCGATATAACCTGCTGTTACGGTAGGCAAAACCTGGCTGTATCACTGCCCAGCCTGCGCATCAGCCATGACTCGGTAAAACTGATAGATTCACTATCGTCTCGCAGAAAGACAGGGCTTACATTCGCCCCCGAAGCCGGTAGCCAGCGGTTGCAGCGGGTAATCAATAAGTACATCCCGGAGGAAGAACTTCTAGCCATTGCGTCGGCTGCCTTCGAGAGGGGCTGGCAGAACCTGAAGCTCTACTTTATGCTCGGGCTGCCCACGGAAGCGGAAGACGACATACGAAGCATTGCCCGTCTGGTGAACAAAATACATGCGCTGTGTAAAAAAACGCCGCGGAGAAGGCCCCAGATAAGGATCAGTGTGTCCACTTTCGTACCCAAACCCCATACCCCCTTCCAGTGGGTAGCTATGGACAGCGAAAAGCAGTTAAATTTAAAACATGAAATCCTGAAGTCGGAACTGCGCCGAAAGGGAG